>JAHEXN010000069.1 GCA_023252095.1 Actinomycetes bacterium
ACCACAACGATCTCGCTGACGAAGGAGCAGGTCGCGGCGCTGGACTCGACCAAGCAGTACGTGGTCCACACGATGAAGGCGCACGGCCAGGCCGCGACGGATCCGTCGCAGACGACCGCGACGCCGATCTCGTTGGACTTCAGTCTGCTGCAGCCGGGCGGCCCGACCGACCCTGGCACGGACCCGCCGGTCACGCCGCCCACCTCGACCCCCCGGATCGGTTCCGGGTACCTGGCCTGGGGCGTCAAGTCCAGCTTCCGGTCGTACATCACGACAGTGGCTGCGGGCACGGTGAAGGTCAGCGGCGGTGCCTCGGAGTCGGGCGGCGCCTACGTCTTCCCCCAGACGTCGAACGCCGGTTCCACGACTGGGTACGGGGGATCGGTCAACTTCAACGGTCACGGAGGCGTGCTCGACCTGACGATCTCCTCACCGGCGGTGCGGATCGACTCGTCGTCGCGCGCTGTGCTCACGGCGCAGATGGGAGCCGGGCGGGTCGATGTGGCCGTGCTCGACCTCACGGCGGCGTCGGTCCAGACGGTCGACGGTGCCACCGTCTACCGCGGAGCACCGGCGACGCTCACGGCTTCTGGAGCCACGGCGTTCAGCGGCTTCTACGCCGCTGGCACCGCCATGGATCCGGTCACGTTCGCGATCGGGTCCAACGTCGCGGCGGGGTCCTTCGCCCCGGCGCGCACCGTGGCGACGTCCGCTGCGGCCAAGGCGTTCGTGCCGCCAGCGACCCCGCCGGCGACGACCGGCATCTCCGTGCCGGCCGACGTCGACCTCAAGAACGTGACCCCGGGCCAGGAGATCACCTTCACAGCCGAGGGGTTCCAGCCGAACGAGACCGGCATCAAGGTCGTCGTGTACTCCACCCCGATCGTCCTCGCCGAGGACGTCGAGGCGGATGCCGCAGGGGCCGTGACCTGGACCGGGTCGATCCCGACGAGCCTGGAGCCCGGTCGCCACACCCTGACGTTCCAGGGATCGGTCGACCGTGGCATCGAGTTCACGGTCGTCGCGCCCGCGGTCATCGGTGGCTGCGAGGTCACGGACGCGGTCGCGACGTGGGGCCTGAAGGAGTCGTTCCGCTCCTACGTCTCGGGCTCGATCGCGAACGGCGACTGGACCACGAGCGGCAACATCTCGTACACGACCCCCGAGTTCGGCTTCGCCGCCGGCACGGGTGCGTTCGACACCGAGTCGGCGGCCGGTCAGGTCGACTTCACGGGATCGATCGACTTCACGGGCCACGGAGGTGCCCTCGCGGTGACGTTCGCCGACCCGTCGATCCGGTTCGTCGACGGGGACACGGCGCTCCTCGTGGTCGACGTGACGGCGGCCGATCGCGCAGCGGCCGAGGCCGGTGACACCGCTGCCACCACGACGCAGGACGTGGCGTTCGCCGAGCTGGACCTCGCGGCGGTGCCTCTCGAGGAGTCGGACGGAGACTGGTCGGCCACCGACGTGCCGACGACGCTCACGGCCGAGGGCCACGCGGTGTTCTCGTCCTACGAGACCGGGGCCGAGCTGGACCCGATCGACGTGGCCTTCTCGACGGGCACCGACTGCGCCCCGAAGGACGACGTTGCTGCCGCGGGGGACGCGACGAGCTCCTCGGTCGGTGGCGACGACTCCGGCACGACCTGGTGGCCGTGGGCGGTCGGGGGAGCGCTGCTCGTGGCGCTCGCGGCCGGCGGCGGAATCGCGATCGCGCGGCGACACAGCGCGTGAGGCTCCGTCTGCGTGGCGCCGTGGCGACGCTCGCGATCCTCGTGATCGCGAGCTGCGCCACGGCGCCCGGTGCGTCCACCGGGGAGACGTCGCCGGCCGACGACACCCCGCTGAGCCAGCTGCGGGTCCTGGATGACCCGAGGTCCTTCGAGGGTCCCAGCACGGCGCGGCTCGTCGACCGGGAGATCGAGCCGGTCGACGACGACCCGGAGCAGACGCTCCCGGTCACGGTCGTCTCGCACGACCGTGCGGGTGACGTCGAGGTCGTCGTCGACGACACCTCGCGGGTCATCGCTCTCGACCTGGCCGGCTCCATCGCCGCAACGGTGTGGGGGCTCGGCCTCGGCGAATCCCTGGTCGGGCGCGACGGCTCGACGACCTTCCCCGGTGCCGACGACCTCCCGGTCGTGACCGAGGACGGCCACTCGATCAACGCCGAGGCGGTCCTCGCGCTCGACCCGACCGTCGTCATCACCGACGGCTCCGTCGGACCGCGGGACGTCCTCGAGCAGCTGCGCAGCGCCGGCGTGACCGTGGTCTTCCTCGACAAGACCTCGTCGTTCGCCGGCGCCTCGGCGATGGCGCGCCACGTCGCCGCCGCGCTCGGCGTCCCGGCCGCGGGGGAGGCGCTCGCCGAGCGGATCGACACCGACGTCACGACGACGCGGACCGAGATCGCCTCGCTCGTGCCGGAGGGTGACGGTCGCCTCCGCATGGTGTTCCTCTACCTGCGGGGATCGGCGGGCGTGTACTACATCTTCGGGCGGGAGTCGGGTGCCAGCGACCTGATCGAGGGCCTGGGTGGTGTCGACGTCGCCAGCGAGCTCGGTTGGAACGACCTCCAGCCGCTCACGGACGAGGCGATCGTCGCGGCCGACCCCGACCTGATCCTGGTCATGACCGGGGGGATCGAGTCGACCGGAGGCGTCGACGGGCTGATCGAAGATCGCCCGGCCATCGCCCTTACCGGCGCCGGTGAGCGACGGCGCTTCGTCGACATGGCCGACGGCGACGTCCTCTCGTTCGGTCCACGATCGGCCGAGGTGCTCGCAGCGCTCGCCCGGGCGGTCTACGCGCCGCAGGAAGCGGCCCCGTGACCGCCGTCGCGGAGGCCGCGCCCGAGACCCGCGCCGGCGCCTCGCACCGGCGCCGAGGTGCCGTCCTGCTGATCTCGCTGGCGGTGCTCCTGCTGGTCGGTGTCGTGGTGTCGGCGACGATCGGACAGCTCGCGGTGTCGAGAGGCGAGGTCGTCGGGTCGCTGCTGCGCCACGTGGGGATCTCGAGCGACTGGGCCCCGCCCGAGGGCAGCCTGATCGACCGCACGCTCGACCACATCCGGTACCCCCGGGTCGTCATGAGCGTCGTCGTCGGGGCCGCGCTCGCGGTCAGTGGCGCCGTGATGCAGGCGATCTTCGGCAACCCGCTCGCCGAGCCGGGGGTCGTCGGGGTCTCCGCCGGTGCCGCGCTGGGCGCGTCGGTCGCGATCGCCCTCGGACTCACGGTCGCCGGGAGCTGGTCGATCGCGGCGCTCGCCTTCGTCGGCGCCTTCCTCGCCACGATGCTCGTGTACCTCACGGCGCGTTCCTCGGGCCGGACCGAGGTCGTCACGCTGCTGCTGACCGGCATCGCGGTCAACGCGATCGCGGGCGCAGGTCTCGCCCTGGTCATGTTCGTGGGCGACACGGCGGCGCGCGAGCAGATCGTCTTCTGGCAGCTCGGCTCGCTCAACGGCTCGCTGTGGTCGGAGGTGCTGATCGTGATCGCGGTCGCGGTCCCGGCGACCCTGGTCGCGATCGGTCTGTCGCGTCGCTACGACCTGCTCGCCCTCGGGGAGCGCACGGCCGGCCACCTCGGGGTGCGCGTCGAGGCGCTCCGGCTCGTCTCGATCGTCCTTGTCACGCTGCTGGCGGCCGTGGCGGTCGCGTTCGCCGGCATCATCTCGTTCGTCGGCCTCGTCGTGCCCCACCTCGTGCGCATCCTGGTCGGCCCGGGTCACCGGCTCCTGCTCGTGGCCAGCGCGCTGGGCGGCGCGGTCCTGCTGGTGTGGGCCGACCTGCTGGCCCGGACGGTCGTGGTCGGCGCAGATCTCCCGATCGGGCTCCTGACCGCGCTCGTCGGCGGTCCCTTCTTCTTCTGGCTGATCCGCCGTGCTCGGCAGCGTTCGGGAGGGTGGGCATGAGCGTCGCCGCCGCCGTCCGCGACGTGACGTGCGTCCGAGGCGGCCGGGTCGTGCTGTCCGGCGTCTCGCTCGACGTGTGGCCGGGCGAGGTCCTGGCCCTGGTGGGGCCGAACGGTGCCGGCAAGTCGTCGTTGCTGGGCGTGCTCGCGGGCGACCTCGCGGTCGACGAGGGCGAAGTCGAGCTCGGCGGGCGTCCGATCGGCACGTGGGCCCCTCGCGAGCTAGCGCGACGCAGGTCGGTCCTGCTGCAGGCGAACGACGTCAGCTTCCCGTTCCGGGCGGCCGACGTCGTCGAGATGGGGCGGAGTCCGTGGGGCGGCACCGCGGGCCTCGCCGACGATGAGTCGGCCATCGCGACCGCGGTGGCCCAGGCCGATGTCGAGCACCTGCTGGACCGCCCGTACACCGCGCTGTCCGGCGGCGAGCGCGCCCGAGTCTCGCTGGCGCGGGTCCTCGCCCAGGACACGCAGGTCGTGCTGCTCGACGAGCCGACCGCGGCCCTGGACCTGCGGCACCAGGAAGAGGTCATGGCCGTCGCACGAGACCTCGCACGGGCGGGCAAGGCCGTCGTGGTCGTGCTCCACGACCTCAGCGTCGCTGCCGCCTGGGCCGACCGGGTCGCGATCATCGACGCGGGGCGGCTCGTCGCGTGTGGTCAGCCCGCCGCCGTGCTCACGGCCGAGCGGGTCCTGGCCGTGTACGGCATCGCCGTCCACGTCGTCCGCACACCGGACGGCCATGTCGCGGTGGTGCCCCGGCGACAGAATTTTTCTGACATGGCGTCGCAACGATCTGACGCGGTGTCATATAGTAAGGCCCAGGACCGAGGAAGGGACCACCCATGACGATCGTCTCGTCGCCCACGCAGGTGCCGACGCCGCAGCTGTCCGCCCTGCTGCGCGAGGGCTCCGCCGCGGAGCACCAGGACGCCGAGGGCTCGTCGTTCATGACCGAGCTGCTTGCCGGCCGCGTCTCCCGTGAGGGCTATGCCGTCTACCTGTCGTGCCTGCGTCGCGTGTACGCCGCGCTCGAGGGCGCGGCCGCGTCCCTCGTCGCCGACCCGCTCGCCGCGGCCGTGATCGACCCGCGCCTGGAGCGTCTCGCCGCGATCGACGCCGACCTGGAGTTCTGGGGTGGCCTCGTGGAGCACGTCAGTCCGGCCACCGACGCCTACGTGTCACGGATCCAGCAGGCAGCAGGCTGGGGCGGCACGTTCGTCGCGCACCACTACACGCGCTACCTCGGTGACCTCTCGGGTGGCCAGGCGATCGGCCGGCTCCTCGCCCGGGAGTTCGAGCTCGACGGAGCTGGGGTCGCGTTCTACGCCTTCCCCGAGATCCCCAAGCCCAAGCCGTACAAGGACGCCTACCGGGAACGCCTCGACGCGCTGCCGCTGGACGTCGCCGAGCAGCAGCGGGTCCTGGCCGAGGTCAAGGGTGTCTTCGGCCTGAACGGTGCCCTGTTCAGCGAGCTCACGCAGCAGCTCCCCGCCTGGCGCCGCTGAGCGGTCGTTGCCGGGTGACCGGCGATGATGCATTCCGGTGGCCAGAGCAGCCCTGACGCATCGTCGCTCGCCCGCCCCGGACCGGATGACCGACGCTGATCTCGTGCGGGACAATGGTCGCGTGACTCATGTGGCGATCATCGGCGGCGGTCCTGGCGGGTACGAAGCAGCCCTCGTGGCGGCGCGGCACGGGGCCGAGGTGACGATCGTCGAGCGCGACGGCTGGGGCGGGTCCACGGTCCTGACCGACTGCGTGCCGAGCAAGACGCTCATCGCGACGGCGGACGTCCTGACCGAGGTCGCGGAGTCCCTCGAGCTGGGCGTGGAGCTGCCGTCCGGGGTCCATGCCGACCTCGCCAAGGTCAACCGTCGGGTGCTCGACCTCGCCCTGGCGCAGTCGAGCGACATCGGCGAGCGGCTCGGTTCGAGCGGCATCCGCACCGTGCGCGGTTCCGGGCGGCTCGTCGGGGGCACCACGGTCGAGGTGACCTCGGCCGACGGCGACGTCGAGACCGTCGCCGCCGACGCAGTGCTGGTGGCCACGGGCGCCCACCCGCGAGTCGTCGACACGGCCCAGCCCGACGGTGAGCGCATCCTCACGTGGGAGCAGGTCTACGCACTCCGCGAGGTGCCCGAGCACATGGTCGTGGTCGGGTCCGGTGTGACGGGGGCCGAGTTCGCCAGCGCCTACAACGGCCTGGGCGCGCGCGTGACCCTCGTGTCGAGCCGCGACCGCGTCCTGCCGGGGGAGGACCCCGACGCCGCCGACACGATCGAGGACGTGTTCCGCCGTCGCGGCATGGACGTGCTCGGGAACTCGCGCATGGCCTCGGTCGAGCGGGTCGGAGAGGGCGTGCTCGTCACGCTGACCGACGGGCGCACGGTCGAGGGCTCGCACTGCCTCCTGGCGCTCGGCTCGATCCCGAACACGGAGGGCCTCGGCCTGGCCGAGAACGGCGTCCTGCTCGACGACGGTGGGTTCGTCCGGGTCGACCGGGTCTCCCGCACCACGGCCCCAGGCGTCTACGCGGCCGGCGACTGCACCGGCGTGCTGATGCTCGCTTCGGTCGCGGCCCAGCAGGGACGCATCGCGATGTCCCACGTCCTCGGCTCGGCGGTGCATCCGCTCGACCTCTCCGAGGTCTCGAGCAACATCTTCACGTCCCCAGAGATCGCGACCGTGGGCCTGTCGCAGAAGAAGCTCGACGAGCAGGGCATCCAGGCCGACGTCGCGATGCTCCCCCTCGCGGCCAATCCGCGGGCCAAGATGCAGGGCGTCCGAGACGGGTTCGTGAAGCTCTTCGCGCGTCGTGGCAGCGGCACCGTGATCGGGGGCGTCATCGTGGGTCCGCGCGCGAGCGAGCTCATCCACGTGGTCTCACTCGCGGTCATGACGAGCCTGACCGTCGACCAGGTCGCCAACGCTTTCACGGTCTACCCGTCGATGTCGGGAACCGTGGCCGAGGTTGCGCGTCGCATCCACCGCCCGGAGTGAGGCGAACCCCGCCCAGGACTGTGATTCCAGGCAGAATGACACCCGTGTAGTTCTGTGAAGCATGTGGCGTGTGGGATCGATGTGGTGTCTAATCAACCCTGGCGGTGAGCCTTCCCCCGAGTCACCGCCGGATGGGGAGAATCCATGATCGGCCGCCGATCCCGCCGTCAGCGAGTGCGTCGCACCCGACGCGCGCACCTGCTGCGTCTCGTCCCACTGCTGGGCGTCACGACCCTGGTCGCTGCGCTGCTCGTGGCGGTGACCGTGTCCCAGCTCCGCACCCAGGACGAGGTGGGGAAACCGGCCGAGGTCGAGAAGCGCGAGTTCGTGGTCACGCCCGAGGCCGAGCGCGAGCCCTACACGGCCCAGGACGCCGCCCTCGTCGCCGCAGTGGACCCCTCGGTCGCGACGATCCAGAAGGGCGCCGTCGTGGCGGAGCTGGCTCCCCACGACCTGCCGAGCTTCGAGATGCTCGGCGTGACGTGGACCGACGGGGTACCTGCCGACGTCAGCGAGGTCCAGGTGCGCTGGCAGCAGGACGGCCAGTGGTCCGACTGGACGATCCTCGACCCCGGCGCGGAGCCCGGCGAAGGCGGCCTCCCCGGCACCGAGCCGAAGTGGGTCGGGCCGTCGCAGGCGGCCCAGGCCCGTGTCGTCGCGAGCCGGGACATCGATCCGGCCGGACTCACGCTCGTGACGGTCGCCCCCGGTGAGACGCCGACCCTGACTCAGGCCGCGATCGCCCAGCCGAACATCATCTCGCGCGCCCAGTGGGGAGCGCGCGCCTACGGCGGCTCGGGGTGCGGCGCCGCCCCGACGAACGGCACGTTCAAGGGCACGATCGTCCACCACACGGCGGGCAGCAACAACTACTCCGCGGCGCAGTCCGCCGGCATCGTGAGGGCCGCTCAGGCGTATCACATGGACGGCCAGAAGTGGTGCGACATCGGCTACAACTTCCTGATCGACCGCTACGGCCAGATCTTCGAGGGCCGCGCCGGTGGCATCACGAACACGCCCTACGGCGCCCACTCGGGCAACTCCGACGTCAACGCCAGCACGACCGGCGTGTCCCTCATGGGTGAGTTCACGAGCGAGGTCCCGCCTGAGGCCATGAAGAACGCGGTCGTCCAGCTCGTCGCGTGGCGACACTCGCTGTTCAACGTGCCGGCCAAGGGCGGCTACTCCAACGGTGGCGTCTGGATCCAGAGGATCGACGGGCACCGCAGCGTCAAGGCGACGGCGTGCCCCGGCCAGCAGGTCTTCAACTGGCTCCCGGAGATGCGTGACCGCGTCGAGTCCGCGATGGTCCCGACCGGCCTCGTGCAGGTGCCGGGGCGTGCCGAGGTGTGGCTCCTGAACGGGTCGACCAAGCACCACGTCGTCAATTACTCCGACCTGCAGGTCCTGGCGAGCCGTTTCGGCTGGGTCCGTCAGGTCGCCGCCTCGGTCGTCGACTCGACCCCCACGGGTGGACTCGCCTCGCGCTACGTGCACGACGCGCGCACCGGGACGCTGTACCTGCTGCAGCTCGACGGCACGAAGCACCGCTTCGTGACCCCGGAGCAGGTCGCGGGCTACGGGTACCTGTTCCCGACGTTCGTCAACCTGGCGCCCGGGCAGATCGATGCCTTCGCGACCGGACCCGAGATCGGTGACTTCTTCCGCGTCGAGGACGGCCCCGAGGTCTACCGGCTGGAGGCCGGCAAGAAGCGGTACGTGACCACGGGCCCCGCCTTCGTGCGTGCCGTGGGCTCCGACAACGCCTACGTCGCGAGCATGGCGGCGAGCGGAGCCGCAGTCCTTCCGTCCGGCCCGGCGCTTCTGGAGCCGCACACGTTGGTGCGCGACGCCTCCAGCGGGACGGTGCACCTGACCCTCGGAGACTCCGGCCTGGTCCGGATCCCGTCCTTCGAGCTCGCTGCCGAGGCGGGTGCGACGCGGTACAACGTGCTCGCGGCGGGCGCCCTCAACGGGACGCCGGTCACGGCGGGTGACCTCGCGCCGTTCGTCACGTGCGGAGGGACGACCTACGTCGTGGCCGGCGGGGTGTTCCGGCCCCTGTCGGGATCCGGCACGGGAGGATGGACGCCCACCGCGCTGCCGGCGTCGGCCTGCGCGACCCTGCCGAAGGGATCGGGCACCGTCGCGTCGCCCGTCCTGGTCCAGGTGCCGGGGCGCGGCGAGGTGTACGTCCTCGAGGCCCAGCAGCTGCACCACGTCCGCAGCTGGGAGCGCCTGATGCAGCTGACCGGGAACGCAACTCCGCGGCCCGTGACGTGGGCGCCTGGCACCGCCACGGTGGTCGGCGTCGGAGCCCCGGAGCTCGCCACCGGTACCGCGGTCCAGTTCTCGGGCCAGCCCGAGGTCTACCGGGGAGACGGGCGCACGCTGCAGCACGTCACGACCTATGAGGCGCTCGTGCGGATCGGCGGTGGGCGTGTCCCGGTGATCGAGCAGCTGCCGGCGGCGCAGAAGTCGTACTACACGGTCGGCGCGCCGATCTCCTGATCGCCGCCTGACACGTCGAGGGCCCCTGCGGACATCCGCAGGGGCCCTCAACGTTCACGTCGGTCTCAGGCGTCGGTGTCCTTGATGTCGGCGACGACAGCGCCCGCGCCGATCGTGGCGCCGACCTCGGCCGCGAGGCTCGTGATGACACCCGCCTTGTGGGCGTTGATGGGCTGCTCCATCTTCATGGCCTCGATCACGACGACCAGGTCGCCCTCGGCGACCTCCTGGCCCTCCTCGACTGCGAGCTTGACGACGGTGCCCTGCATCGGCGAGGTCAGTGAGTCGCCCGAGACCGCCGCACCGGCGCCGCCACCGGACTTGCGCTTGGCCTTCTTCGCGCCGCCAGCCGCCGCTGCGGTGACGCCGAGCGAGCCGGGCAGGACGACCTCGATGCGCTTGCCGCCGACCTCGACGACGACGCGCTCGCGCGCGGCGGGCTCGTCGGCCTCCGTGCCGGGTGCGACGTACGGCTCGAGCTGGTTGTCGTAGTCGGTCTCGATCCACGTCGTGTAGACGTCGAACGAGCCCTCCGAGGCGTTGTAGGCCGGGTTGTCCAGGACGTCGCGGTGGAACGGGATGACGGTGGGCATGCCCTCGACCACGAACTCGTCCAGGGCGCGGCGCGAGCGCTCGATGGCCTGCTGGCGTGTGCGGCCGGTCACGATGAGCTTGGCCACGAGCGAGTCGAAGGCGCCCGGGATCGTCTCACCGTTGACGTAGCCGGAGTCGACGCGAACGCCGGGGCCGCTCGGTGGCTCCCACGCGGTGAGGGTGCCGGGCGCGGGCAGGAAGCCGCGGCCGCCGTCCTCGGCGTTGATGCGGAACTCGATCGAGTGACCGATGATCTCCGGGTCGTCGTAGCCGAGCTCCTCGCCCGCGGCGATGCGGAACATCTCGCGCACCAGGTCGAGGCCCGTGACCTCCTCGGAGACCGGGTGCTCGACCTGGAGACGCGTGTTGACCTCGAGGAAGCTGATCGTGCCGTCGGCCGCGACGAGAAACTCGCACGTGCCGGCGCCGACGTAGCCCGCCTCCTTGAGGATCGCCTTGGACGAGGCGTAGAGCCGCTCGAGCTGGTCGTCGGACAGGAAGGGCGCGGGGGCCTCCTCGACGAGCTTCTGGTGGCGGCGCTGCAGCGAGCAGTCGCGGGTCGAGACGACCACGACGTTGCCGTGGCTGTCGGCGAGGCACTGGGTCTCGACGTGGCGCGGCTTGTCGAGGAACTTCTCGACGAGGCACTCGCCGCGGCCGAAGGCCGAGACGGCCTCGCGGACCGCGGACTCGTACTGGCCCGGGATCTCCTCGCGGGTGCGGGCGACCTTGAGGCCACGGCCACCGCCGCCGAAGACGGCCTTGATCGCGACTGGCAGGCCGAACTCGTCGGCGAACGCGACGACCTCGTCGGCGTCCTTGACGGGCTCCTTGGTGCCGGGCGCCAGGGGAGCGTTGGCCTTGAGGGCGATCTGCTTGGCCTTGGCCTTGTCGCCGAGGTTCTCGATCGCCGACGGCGGCGGGCCGATCCAGATCAGCCCGGCGTCGATCACGGCCTGGGCGAAGTCGGCGTTCTCGGCGAGGAAGCCGTAGCCGGGGTGGATGCTGTCGGCGTCGCTCTTCTTGGCGACGGCGATGATCTTCTCGATCGACAGGTAGGAGTCGGCCGGCGTCGCTCCCTCGAGCGAGTAGGCCTCGTCCGCGAGGCGCACGAAGAGTGCGTCACGGTCGGGCTCGGCGTACACGGCGACGGAACCGATGCCGGCATCCTTCGCCGCTCGGATCACGCGGACGGCGATCTCGCCACGGTTGGCGATCAGGACCTTGCGCAGGGGGGTGCTCACGAATGATCTCCTCGGACACGTCAGGGATGCGGGGCGAGTCTAGGGGAGCGGTCGGGCCGCCGCCGCCGCAGGGCGGTCAGTGGTGACCGTAGCGGCGTGCGAGCGTGCTCTTCAGAGCACGTCGAGGCTGGCGCAGGGCAGCGAGAAGTGACAGACCTTGCTGCCGAAGTCGACCGTGACGGCCGTGCTCCCCGAGGTGCTGACGACGCGGCCGAGGCCGTGGGCGTCGTGCGTGACGCGCTGTCCCACCTCGTAGTTCCGCTCTGCGGGCGCTGCGGGCGGGGCAAACGGGCTGCTGGCGAGACGACGAGGCGCGGTCATGGTTCCTTCAGTTTCCTCCTGTCGGCCCCCAGAAGCGAATCGCTGCCCTCGCGCTGCGGTTCTGCGCGGTTAGGGTGGCCGGGTGACGCAGGTCTTCGCGGGGCGCTACCAGCTCGTCGACCTCCTCGGGCGAGGAGGCATGGGCGACGTCTGGCGGGTGTGGGACCTGCGCGACGGCGTGTACCGCGCGGCGAAGCTCCAGCGGCAGGCCGACAGCGCGTCCCTGCTGCGATTCGTGCGGGAGTCCTCGACCCGCGTCGTGCACCCGCACGTC
Source organism: Actinomycetes bacterium (assembly GCA_023252095.1). Taxonomy (GTDB): domain Bacteria; phylum Actinomycetota; class Actinomycetes; order Propionibacteriales; family Nocardioidaceae; genus Aeromicrobium. The sequence goes on from JAHEXN010000069.1 coordinate 11,860, forward strand.
GTCGCTCCCACGGGATGGTCGGCCGAGGACGGCACGGTGCTCTTCGCGATGCCGATCATCGGTGGCGGGTCCGTGGCCCAGGTCGTCGCCGACCACGGCCCGCTCCCGCCCGCCTGGGTGCGCGAGGTCGGCCGGCAGCTGTTCCTGGCGCTGCAGGCGGTTCACGACGCCGGACTCGTGCACCGCGACGTCAAGCCGGCCAACCTGCTGCTGGAAGCCACGGGCACCGCTGACCCGGTCCTGAGACTCTCGGACTTCGGCATCGCCGCGGTGCGTGACGAGCCCCGGCTGACGCGGGCCTGGGAGGTCGTGCACACGCCGGGCTACGCGGCGCCGGAGGTCTTCACGGACGCCGATCCGCACCCCCGGCAGGACCTCTACGCGGCCGGTGTCGTGCTGGTCGAGATGCTCACGGCCCAGCGGCCGCGGTCGGACGGATCGGTCGGGGTCCCTGCCGGACCGTTCGCCGAGGTCATCGAGAGTCTTGTCGACTCCGATCCGTCTCGGCGACCCGCCAGCGCCGCCGAGGCTGGCGCAGCGCTGGCCTCGGTCGTGGTGCCGCCGGTCACGGGCGAGCCCGTGGAGGTGTTCTCGCACCTGCCGGAGTGGCCCGAGGGCTGGGGCCCCGAGGGTCCGATCAGTCAAGCCGCGGTGCGCGCCGAGTCGGCGGCGGGGTCACGCCGCGCCGAGGCCGGCCCCACCGCGATC
>JAHEXN010000312.1 GCA_023252095.1 Actinomycetes bacterium
CCGCCCGCCTCGAGCACGGCCAGCGGGTCCTCGTCCTCCGTCACCGGGAGCAGGGCCGGGAAGTAGCGCACGTTCTCCTCGAAGAGGTCGAACACCGACGTGATCCACCGCTCGCCGAAGAACACGCGCGGCCGGACGCCCTGAGCCTTGAGCTCGTCGCTGCGGGTGTCGGTGGACTGCTCGAACAGGGGGATGCGCGTCTCGTGCCAGAGCCGGTGCCCCAGCAGGAACGGGGAGTTGGCCCCGACCGCCACCTGGACGCCGGCGATGACCTGCGCGGCGTTCCAGACGGCGGCGAAACGGTCAGGCTCGACCTGGAGGTGCAGCTGCGTGCTCGTGCAGGCCGCCTCCGGCATGATCGTGTCGGTGCGCAGCTCGAGCCGGTCGACCCCGTCGATCAGGATCTCGATGTCCTCGCCGCGCGCCGCCAGGATCGGGCGAGATCACCTCACGGGCGAAATGTTCCTCGCGCACGGTCGGCAGGATCCCGACCATGACGAGTCCCGAACCGGTGCCGGCCGCCTTGCGCTCGGCCTCGTCGAGGTCGTCGCGCAGCGTCGTCTCGAGCTCCAGCAGTCCCTCGCCCGCGATGGGCCGCGGCGCCACGTTGATCTCGAGGTTGTAGCGGCCCAGCTCGGTCTGGAAGTCCTCGTCGGCGATCGCCGCGAGCGCCTCGGCACTCGTCATCGCGGCATCACCGGAGGCGTCGGCGAGGTTGAACTCGATCTCGACCCCCACCAGAGGTTCACCGACCGAGAAGTCGCGATCGGTGAGCATGCGTGCGAGGACGTCGAGGCAGCGGCGGACCTTGGCGCGGTAGCGCCGGCGGTCCTCGCCGGTGAAGTCCTGGTGGTCGACGTCCTGACCCATGCCGACAGCGTAGGGCTGGCTCAGGCGGACCGCTCCCGCTGGCGAAGGATGGCCCGCTCACGTTGAGCCTCAGCGATCGTCATCTCCCCCATCGCCTCGTACTGCTCCGGCGAGACCCCACCCTGGATGAGCTGCATCAAGAGGCGGCTCAGCACGTGCTGGGGATCGGCCGCGAGCGACCGCTCCAGCGCGATGACCGCCTGGGCCCCGTCTCCGAGCAGGTACGCCGCGAATCCGGCGAGGCACAGGACGGACGGCACGAACGGGGCCACGACACGGCTCGACACATCGGTCAGGACCCGCAGCCAGTCGCGAGCGGTGTCGCGGTTGATGCGGGACATGAGCTCGTCGCGGACCATGACCGAGGCGCACCACAGCGACACCAGCGCGACCTCGACGTCGGACAGCCGCTCCTGCTCGTTCAGGGCCCGGTCCAGGATGGGGTCGAGCTCGCCCATCGCCGCCCCGACGAGCGCGGAGTCGGTCAGGCTCTCGCCGAAGCGGCGCAGGACCCGGTCGAGCTCCCCCTCCGTCACGACCGCCATGCGATCGAGCACCTCACCTGAGCACGCCGCGAACCGGGCGACGAGATCGTCACGGTCCGCGAGGACCTCCTGGCCTGCCGCGACGGCCCGGACGACGGCCTCGTGGTGGGCCGAGGTCTCGTACCTGATGCCCTGCTCCGGGAACCCCGGCAGCGGCTGCCAGTAGCGACGGCCATCGGCCCACGCGATGACGATCGGCGTGATGTCGGGCTCCAGTCGCTCGAGGCCGGCCCGCACGACTGTCTCGGCCCGCTCGTGGTCGTCCGAGAGCGCCAGCAGGATCGCGCCGTCGGCGCCCTGACGCCGCAGGTGGTGCACCGCGAGGTCGGCCGCAGTGCCCGCGTGCTCAAGCTCGGGCAGGTCGAGCCGCAATGAGAACCCGAAGCGGCAGCGCGGACCGTACGTCGCGATCGCGACGAAGGACTCCGTGGGCCTGAAGCCGAACAGAGTCGGCACGGTCGCGAGCACGTCGGGGACGTCGTGGGCCGTGAAGACGGACTCGGGCTCGTCGGCGGATCGGGTGGTCGGGCGGAAAGGACGGCGTCGGCTCATGGCTCCACGCTCGGCCAGGACGACGCCGGGGCGAACCGCTTCTCGACGGCCTGTGGACGACGCAGGCCTGTGGACGGACACAATGTCCAGATGCGGTCCACGGCGTCGATCCTCCACCTGGACCTCGACGCCTTCTTCGCCTCCGTGGAGCAGCGCGACAAGCCCTCGTTGCGCGGCAAGCCGGTCGTCGTGGGTGGCGTCGGGGCTCGAGGCGTCGTGTCGACGGCGTCGTACGAGGCCCGGAAGTTCGGGGTGAGGTCTGCCATGAGCGCGGCCGAGGCCCGTGCCCGGTGCCCCCACGCGGCCTTCCTGGGCGGGCGGTTCGACGCCTACCGCGAGGCCAGCGGCATCGTCATGGCTCGCCTCCGTGAGCTCTCCCCCGTCGTGCAGCCGCTGTCGCTCGACGAGGCGTTCGTCGACCTCGCCGCGGGCGAGGACTTCGACCCCGGCAGCGTCGACGAGCTGGTCGCGACGCTCCGGGCCGACGTAGTCCGGCTGACGCACGGTCTCACGGCGTCCGTGGGGGTCGCCTCCAGCAAGCTCATGGCGAAGATCGCCAGCGAGATCAACAAGCCCGACGGCGCCTTCGTCGTGCAGCCGGGCACCGAGGCCGACGTGCTCGGCCCGATGCAGGTCACGGCCATCCCGGGGGTCGGCCCGGCGACCGCCGAGCGGTTGCGTCGTCTGGGGGTCGCGACGGTCGAGGACCTGCGGCGCTTCTCGGTCGAGGACCTCGGCGCCCACCTCGGGGCGTCGTCGGCCGAGTCGCTCTACCGCCTGGCCCGCGCCGACGACGACCGTCCGGTCGACGCGACGCGCGAGACCAAGTCGGTCAGCGTCGAGGACACGTTCGAGACCAATCTCGTCGACCGGTCGCACCTGAGCGAGATCGCCGAGCAGATGGCGCGACGCGTCGCGCAGCGCCTGCGCAAGAACGGCCTGTCCGGACGCACCGTGACGCTGAAGGTGCGCTACCACGACTTCGAGACGCACACCCGGTCCTCGACCCTGAGCGGGCCGACCGACAACGGCCGCGTGCTCGCCGAGACGGCACGCCGCCTGCTCGACGCCGAGGACCTCGGCGGCGGCCTCCGACTGCTCGGTGTCGGCGTGAGCGGCCTGGCCGACTGGGTGCAGGACGACCTGTTCACCGAGCCCGAGCCCGAGGAGGAGCTGGGACCCCTCCCATCTCGCGTCGAGCGGCGACAGCGACGCGGCTGGACCCCGGGCGAGGACGTGACGCACGCCGAGCACGGCGACGGCTGGGTCTGGGGCTCCGGGCTGGGCCGCGTCACGGTGCGGTTCGAGACGCGC
>JAHEXN010000070.1 GCA_023252095.1 Actinomycetes bacterium
CGGGCAGCTCCGCGCGCAGGACCGGGATCTCGGTGTCCCAGCGCCGCATGTTGCGCACGCCGTTCTTCGTCGCGAACACGCCGGACTGGGCGCCGATCTCGAGCTGGGTCTCCAGGTTGTAGGAGGCCTTCGTGACGTCGGGGTACTGGAAGAGGATCAGGGGGAGCCCGGACTCCTCGTGCACGATCCGGTAGCGCTCCTGCGGGGCGCCGTCCTGGTAGCCGAACCGCAGCCAGCCGTGAGACGGGTACAGCAGACCGGCCTTCGCACCGGCCTGCACGGCACGCGAGGCCTCGAGGCCGGCGACCTTGTCACCCTCGCCCGTGATGCCGGCGATGATCGGGACGTCGCCAGCGTTCTCGACCATGGTCTCGATGACGCGGACCTGCTCGTCGGCGGTGAGGTAGGTGCCCTCGCCCGCGTGCCCGAGGCAGACCAGGCCCGTGATGCCGTCGAGCGAGGCGTACCAGCGGGTCAGGGACGCGACTGCGTCGTAGTCGACCTCGAGGTCACGGGTGAACGGGGTGACGGGGGCCGGGGTGAGGCCGCGGAGGTTGAGGGACATGGATGCTCCTAGTCAATCGGTTGCAGGAACGTTCCTGCATTGGGGTGGATGGACGGACGGTGGTGAATCGGTGGAGGGGGGTGGGTCAGAGCACGATCGTGAGGAGGCGATAGCAGAGCGCGAAGATCGCCGCCAGGCCGAGGACGCCGAGCACGTTCTGCCACCACGTGTTGACGAAGCGGCCCATGAGGTCGCGCCGCGTGGCCATCACGAAGAGCAGGAGCCCGAGCAGGGGAGCGACGATGATCGTCAACGCCTGCGCCGTGATGATGAGCTCGACCGGCGAGCCGTCGGAGACGAGGGTCACGACGAGTCCGAAGGCCAGGATCACGGCCATGATGATCTTGACGGAGGCCGAGCCGAACCGGTTGCCGCGCCCGATCGCGTCGGAGAGCAGCGTGCCGCCCGCCGTCGCGTTGGCGACCATCGAGGAGAACGCCGCGGCGGAGAACCCGAGGGCGAAGAGCGTCGCCCCGAAGTCGCCGGCGACGGGTCGCAGCACGTTCGCGAGCTCGGGGAAGGTTGCGGCGGCGGTGCCGGTGGCGTCGAGCGCGGCGGCGGCCGTCACGATCACGAGTGCGGTCATGATGCCGGGCGCGAGGATCCCCGGGATCGTGTCGGCGAGGGTCGTGGTGCGGTAGTCCTCGGCGCGCAGGCCTCGTTCGCGGGAGGCGTATCCGGTGAAGAACGCGGCGTTGATCGAGAAGTTCGTGCCGACGAGGGCGATCACGAGCAGGCCGGAGTCCGACGGAAGGGTCGGGAACAGGCCGTCGGCCGCCGAGATCCAGTCGGGCTTGGAGAGGAAGGCGCCGAGGACGAAGCCGATGCCCATCAGGACGACCATGCCGAGCATCGCGCGCTCGAAGAGCTTGTAGTAGTTGGGCGCCCAGGCGACGGCGGCGACGACGAGCGAGCACCCGATCGTCCAGAGGGTCGGTGAGCCGCCGAAGAGCATCGAGAACCCGAGCCCGGACCCGACAGCGTTGCCGACCGAGAAGCACAGGCTGATGAGGAAGACCCCGACCCCGGCGGCCACGCCGACGGGCAGTCCGAGCCGGTCCTTGATCGTCTGGACCAGTGAGCCGGGGCTCACGATGGCCAGGCGGACGCTCATGTCGGTGAAGACGATCATGAGGAGCGTGGAGACGGCGATGACCCAGATGAGCGTGTAGCCATGGGCGCCGCCGGCCTGCACCGCGGAGGCCAGGTTGCCCGGGCCGAACTGCCAGGCGCCGGCGATGAAGCTGGGCCCCATCAGGGCGAGCGTCGCGACGAGGCCGGCACGTCGCCGGCGGGAGCCGGTGGGCCGGCTCTCCCGGATCTCGGTCTGCTCTGACATCTCGGACACTCCTTCATGATGGCCGGTCGTGCTGCGCGGGTGGGATGTCCTCCGCGCGGCCCTGGCGGTGATGGAAACGTTCTTGGGAACGTTCCCAAGTGTGTGTGACGCAGGACACGCTGTCAAGGGTCGGGGGCGCTCCGGACGCGCAGACCCTGCTGGCGAGGTGAACCTCTAGGCTGGCGCGACGGAGGTGGACGACCCATGAGCACGGGACCTGCGGTCAATCGGCCGCCGACGATTCTCGACGTGGCCCGCGAGGCCGGCGTCTCGAAGTCGACCGTCTCGCGCGTGCTCGACGAGCGCCTGCCGACCTCACGAAGTGCGTCGGCCGAACGCGTGCGGGAGGCCGCGGCGCGTCTCGGCTACCGCCGCGACCGGAACGCCTCCGCCCTTCGGCGCCAGCACAGCGGCACGGTCGGGGTCCTCGTGCCGCGCTTGACCGACACCGTCATGGCGATGTTCTTCGAGCAGTTCGCCACGGCCTGCTCCCGCCGCGGCAGCTTCGCGGTCGTCGCCACGACGGGCGACAGCCCGGCCACCGAGCGCGCGGCGATCGACCGGCTCCTGGACCAGGGAGTCGACGGGCTGGTGGCCACGACGGCCCGTGTCGACGACGAGTTCACCGCCGAGCTCACCGCCCGCGGCGTGCCCATCGTGCTGGCGCTGCGCAGCGACGGCACGACGCCTGCGGCGACGGGCGACGACGTCCTGGGCGGCTACCTCGCGACCCGGCACCTCCTCGACCTCGGCCACCGCCGCATCGCTCTCATCGCGGGCCCCGCCTTCGCCTCGAGCGCCGCGGGGCGACAAGCCGGGTACCGGCAGGCGATGGCGGAAGCGGGTCTGACGGACGTCGACGACCTCGTTCATCCGTCGGAGTTCAGCATGGAGTCGGGCGAGCAGGTCGCTCGCGCGATCTTCGCCCGTCCGGACCGCCCCACGGCGATCTTCGCCGTCAACGACAACACCGCGGTCGGCGTGCTGGCTGCGGCCAAGAGCGCGCGCCTGTCGGTTCCGGACGACGTGTCGATCGTGGGCTACAACGACGTGCCGCTCTCGGCGCGGCTGCCCGTGCCGCTGACCACGGTGCGGGTCCCGTTCGACCAGGTCGCCGTCGCGGCGCTCGACCTGCTGGAGCGGGTCCGCGCGGGCGATGCGTCGATCGACGACGTCACGATCACGCCGACCCTGATCCCCCGGTCGTCGAGCGTCCCGGTCGCCGCGCGTCGCGAGCCGGACCCCGATCGGTCGTAGCTCGCGGGCTGGCCGTCAGCCCTCGATCGCCCGGCGGATCGTGCTCGCGCAGAGCTCCGGGTCGTCGATCATCGGGACGTGACCGACGCCGGGCAGCTCGAGGTACGTCGCGCCGGGGATGACGCGTCGGGCGGTGGCGCCGTTGACGTGCGGCGGGAAGATCCGGTCGTGGGCGGACCAGGCGATCGTCACGGGGCACGGCACGGGGTCGAGCGTCTCGATGTGCTCGGTCGTCCCGAGCAGGTCGGGCGCCGCGGTGCAGTGCACGAGGTCGTCGATGATCGCCACGGCCTGCGCGGGGCTGAGGCGCTCGGCGTGCTCGGCCGCGTCTCGGAGCGCGAGGCGGCGGGCTTGGCCCGAGCGCATGACCAGGGGAGCGAGAGGGCGCGAGATGCGCGCAAGGGCTCGGCCCCGGCGGATCGTGGAGGTCGCATGCGTCTCGTCGTGATCACCCGGTGTCCAGAACCCCGCGGGTGAGAGGGCGCAGACGCTACGCGCCCGTCCGCGGCGGGCGAGCTCGATCGCCATCCATCCGCCCATCGAGTTGCCGGCGACGTGGACGGTGTCGAGGCCGTGGGCGTCCAGCAGGCGTTCGGTCTCGTCGATCAAACCGGTGATCGAGGCCATGCCCACGACCGGTGCGCCCCCGTGGTGCCCGGCGGCGGTGGGCACGATCAGGTCGAAGTCGTCCCGCAGCAGCGGGGCGACGTCGTCCCAGATCGACGCCGAGTTCGTGACGCCGTGCAGGAGCAGGAGCGGTGGCAGCATGCCCGCATCGTGCCACTGCCAGCGGTGGTGCGGCCGGGGACTCAGGCCTTGCGGTCGGCCCGGATCGCGGCGACGTTGAGTGCGGCCCACGTGAGGGTCGCGCCGAGGACCTTGGCCTTGCCGGCCGTGTGCGTCGCCTCGCGAGTGAGCAGAGCGGCGTCGGTGAGGTCGAGCGCCACCCGCGCCACCATGGCCTGCTCGCGCACGCGCGCCGACGGGGCAAACAGCGCCAAGGCACTGACGGCGAGGTCGCGCGGTCCGAACAGCCGGGCCACGAGGTCGTACTCGGGCTGCTTGAGCGGGCTGTTGGTCAGCGCCGCGCCGAGGTGTCGCGGCTTGGCGATCGCGAACACGGCATAGCCGGCGGTCGCTGCGGACATGAGGGCGCTGTAGCTCGGCTTCGTCATGACCCGACGCTACGGACGTCGTCGCGCACGCGCACGTCCACCTCGGCGGCCGCCGATAGTCTCGCGCCATGGAGACGGGCGTGACCGGAGACGCGGCCCTGCCTCCGCACGTCGTCACGGCGATGCGGGCCGTGGCGGCTGATCTTGCCGTGCACGTGACGGTCCACGCCGACGCGATGCTCGCCTACATCGTCGACCGGATCCCCGAGGCCGGCGCTGATGACGAGCTCCGCGGCCTGACGCTCGGATCGTGCTCGTCGAACCTCGAGGCGGCGTTGTCGATGGTCCGGCACGGGATCGACGTCGGTGCCGCGACCGCACCCGTCACCGCCCTCGAGCACGCACGCGCCATGGCGACCCGCGGCTACAGCGTCGACGTGATGCTGCGCTTCTACCGCATCGGCCACGCCTACTTCAGCGAGCGCGTCCTGCCGCAGATCATCGACCTCGTGCCGGACCCGCTCGTGGCGCTGCCCGTCGTCGCCGACCTCCAGCGCTACGCCTTCGCCTATGTCGATCGGGTCGCCAGCGAGGTCGCGGCAGAGTACGTCGCCGAGCTGGATCGGATCCAGAACCGTGCCCGCGCGGCGCGGACCGACGCGGTGCGGGCGCTGGTCGACGGGGTCGACGTCGACCTCCGGCGTGCCGAGCAGACCCTCTCGCACCGGCTCACGCCGTGGCAGACGGCCTTCGTGTGCTGGACCGGGCGCGAGGACGTCGACCTCGCGCGTCTCGGCCACGTCGTGGGCGTCGTCCTGGGCTCGCGTCATCCCCTGCTCGTCGCCGATGGCGTGCAGGCGCTGTGGGGGTGGGTCGCCACGCCCACAGCGCCGAGGCTCAACGAGCTCTTGACGCGGCTTGGAGAGGAGGTCCCGGGCTCGATCCAGGTCGCGATCGGGTCGCCGGCCCTCGGTGCCACCGGGTTCCGGGCGTCGCACCTGGAGGCGCAGCGGGTGCGTCGAGTCGTCGAGCTCTCCGGGCGCGGATCGGCTGTGTCGAGCTACGCCGAGGTCGCCCTGGCCGACGTCATGAGCGCCGACCTCGACCTCGCGCGGTCCTTCGTCGTCGCCGAGCTCGGGGCCCTGGCCGTTGAGGGAAGGCGGGAGGAGCAGGAGCGACAGGTCCTCCTGGCAGTGCTCGACGCGCAGGGCGGTCTCGCCGCTGCCGCCGAGGCGCTGGGGGTGCACCGCAACACGGTCCTGCAGCGGCTCCGCCGTGCGGAGGAGCGACGGTCCCGCCCGGCCACGGAGCGGGTCGCCGAGCTCCACGCGGCCCTGCGCCTGGCGCAGGCACTCGGTCCGGCGGTGCTCGCCTCCGACGCCACCCACGCCTGAGTCGATGTGCGGAGCGCACACGTGGATGGGCGTGACGTCTCTGGAGGCGACGGCGCGGCGTCCCTAGGTTGCAGGGCATGTCAGCGATCACCGAGTCGACGGTCCCCCGCCCGGCACGCCACGCGCTCCCGGAGACGGGCGAGCGCGTTCCTCCCCTCTCGTGGCCGATCGTCGGGATCTTCACGGGTGCGATCGCTCTCTTCGCGGTGTCGACCTGGGCGGCCGTGACCGACCGGCTGCCGGCGCCCGCCACGATCGCGCTGAGCGCGACCGCGATCTTCGTCCTGTTCACGGTGCTGCACGACGCCGCGCACTACTCGGTGAGCACCCGCCGCTGGGTCAACGTCGCGTTCGGGCGGGTGGCGATGCTCTTCGTCTCGCCGCTGATCTCGTTCACGTCCTTCGCCTTCATCCACATCGAGCACCACCGCAACACCAACGACCACGAGAACGACCCGGACCACTTCGTCACCGGAGGGCCACGGTGGCAGCTCCCGCTCCGGTTCCCGCTGATGGACGTCCCGTACCTGGGCTTCCTGGTGCGCCACCACCGGAGTCGGCCCCGGGCCGAGGTCGTCGAGACCCTGGCGTTGATGACGCTGAGCGTCGGTGTGATCGTCGCCGCGGCGCTCACGGGGCACTTCTGGACTCTCGCCCTCGTGTACCTGATCCCCGAGCGGGTGGCGATGTTCGTGCTGGCCTGGTGGTTCGACTGGCTGCCCCACCACGACCTCGAGGACACCCAGCAGGAGAACCGCTACCGGGCCACACGCAACCGTGTCGGGTCCGAATGGCTCCTCACGCCGCTGCTGCTCTCCCAGAACTACCACCTGGTGCACCACCTGCACCCGTCCATCCCGTTCCACCGGTACGTGGCGACGTGGCGTCGCAACGAGGAGGCCTACCTCGAGCGCGACGCCGCATTGGGGACGGTCTTCGGCCACGAGCTCGACGCTGACGAATACCGCGAGTGGAAGGCGTTGAACGGCAGGCTCGCCAGCCTGCTTCCCGTGCGGATGCCGCAGCGCTCGTCGGCTCGTGCCGCGCAGTTCCACGAGATCCCCGTCGCGAGCGTCGACCGCCTCACGTCCGACAGCGTGCTGATCACCTTCGACGTGCCCGACGAGCTGCGCGGCGAGTTCTCGTTCGAGGCCGGTCAACACGTCAGCGTGCGCACTGACCTCGGCGGCGAGGACGTCCGTCGGAGCTACTCGATCTGCTCCCCGGCCACGTCCGGCGTGCTGTCGATCGCGGTCAAGCACCTGCCGGGGGGCGCCTTCTCGACCTTCGCGCGGGACCAGCTCCGACCGGGCGACCGGCTGGAGCTCATGACCCCCAGTGGATCCTTCGGCACGCCGGTCGACCCGCTAGCGGTGAAGGACTACGTCGCTGTGGTCGCCGGCAGCGGGATCACTCCCGTCCTGTCGATCGTGCAGACGACGCTGGCCGTCGAGTCCGACAGCTGCTTCACGGTCATCTACGGCAATCGCGACGCCGACAGCACGATGTTTCGCGCCGAGCTCGACGATCTCGAGGCGCGGTACGCCGACCGCCTCCGGATCGTCCACGTCCGTTCCCGCGACCCCCGTCACCCTGCCGAGCTCCGGGGCCGCATCGACCGCGCCCGGCTCGCGACGTTCCTCGAGACCGAGCTCGCCACGGCCGGGGTCGACGAGTGGTTCCTGTGCGGGCCGGTCGCCATGGTCACCGGGCTGCACGAGCTCCTCATCGAGCAGGGTGTCGACGAGGACAGCGTCCACGTCGAGCTGTTCCACGGTTTCGCGAGGTCGACGGTCACCGAGGGCTATCCGCCCGCGACCCTCGACGTGACCCTGCGCGGGGAACAGCACCGGGTGTCGCTGCAGGCCGGCGACACGGTGCTGGACTCCGCGCTGAAGGCGGGACTGAAGGCCCCCTACGCGTGCCTCGGTGGCGCCTGCGGGACGTGCCGGGCGAAGGTCGAGCTGGGTTCCGTCGCGATGGACCAGAACTTCGCGCTGCGCCCAGCCGAGGTGGAGGCTGGGTACGTGCTGACGTGTCAGTCGCACCCCACGACGGACGAGGTCAGCGTCGACTACGACGGGTGAGCCGTCGCGTCAGCGCACGGCGCGCAGCTGGGACGACGTCGCGAGCTGGGTGCCGTCGGCCGACCAGATCGTGAGCTCCTCCGACAGCCACCCGTCGTGGCCGGCCTCGCCGGTCTCGGCGCTGACGAGCACCCACTCGAAGGGGGTGGTGGCCACAGCGGGGGTGAACCTGACGGTGATCCGCGCGGACGGCACGAGGTGCATCTCGGTCAGGATCGCGGCGTAGGACGGTGGCAGGGTGTCGGCCAGCAGGAGCAGGCGTTCGTAGGGATCCGGCACGGGCTCGACGAGCCGGATCCACGCCGCCAGCCGCGGGTGCGGCGCGCCGGTGAAGGGCAGCGCCTCCGTCGCGGGGCGCACCTGCATACGGGTCGAGATCGGGACGAACTCGGGCGGGATGACGAACGGCTCGGCCCGGTCGAGGGGGATGAGGCCCTGGGGTAGCGGTGCGCTCACGGTGGGGGTCGCCGCCTCACGGGGCGCGCTCAGCACCGAAGTCGCGGTGGTCGTCACGGTTCCCCCGGCAGTGGCGGACGAGGTCGCGATCGTGGTGCTGCGACCGTCGAGCAGCAGGGTGCTGTCGATCGTCGGCACCGCGAGCGACGGGCGCAGGAAGTGGACCGTCGTCTCGACCGGCTGGCGGTCCGGCCCGGCGGCGCGGCGTGCGTCGCGGAGCAGGAGACCCGCCGCCAGTCCGCCGTGCAGCCCGCCGAAGCCGTGGAAGGGCTGCAGGTCGGAGACCTCGCCCGCGAGGACGTCGGCGATCGTCGGCGCCGTCGTGGGCGTCGCCGACGTCATGGGGTGCTCCTGACCGAGCTCGTGAGGCCCGCGGCGACCGCGATCACCGCGGTGACCCACCACGCTGTGACGAACGTGTCGGCATCCGGCGACGAGCCGAGCACTGCCACCAGCACCGCGACGCCGAGTGCGATGCCGATCTGCCGGGCCGTCGACAGGACGGCCGAGCCGGTGGAGAAGCGGTGGGCAGGCAGGTGCGCCGTGCCGCGAGCCATCGACGAGGGCACGACGAGACCGACGCCGACGCCGGTCAGGACCATGCCGGGCAGGAGTGTCGCGGCGTAGGAGGACCCGGGGTCGACGAAGGCGGCCCAGGTGGCGATCCCCGCGGCGAAGGTCGCGGAGCCGAGGAGGACGAGTAGCCGTGCGTCGATCGTGCTGGCGAGTCGACCGGCCAGCACCGCGACGAACGGCACGAGGAGGGGTCCTGGCGCGATGGCCAGTCCGGCCTGCAACGCCGAGAAGTCCCACCTGCCCTGCATCCAGAGCACGACCGACAGCAGCATCGCGCCGAAGGCGACGTGGAAGACCAGGAGCGTGACGGTCGACGACGCGAACGCGGGGGCGCGCAGCACGCCGACGTCGACGATGGGGTCGCGGCCGCGCACGATCGAGGCCGTGACGAGGGCGGCGCCGACGACGGAGCCGAGGCCGAACCCCAGCGTCGTGACCGACCCCCAGCCCCACTCCGGACCGTTGACGAGGGCCGAGACCGCGGCCGCGACCGTCGCCACGAGCAGCAGCGAGCCGCCCAGTCGCGGGGGCGGTCCGTCGTGGCCCGGCACGTGGGGCAGTGCGCGCCAGCCGACGACGATCGCCACGACGCCGACCGGCACGTTGACGAGGAACACCCAGCGCCAGTCGACCTGGACCAGCACGCCACCGATGACCGGGCCGAGCGCAGCACCGACGCCACCGAGTCCGGCCCACAGTCGGACGGCACCGCCGCGGCGCTCCGGTGCCGTCGTGGCCAGCAGGAGCCCGAGCGAGGCAGGGATCATGATCGCGGCGCCGGCGGCCTGGACGACCCGCGCGGCGACGAGCAGGCCCAGGTCGGGGCTCGCCGCGCAGAGGGCGGAGGCGATCACGAACACGGACAGCCCGGTGAGGAAGGCGCGCTTGGCACCGAGTCGGTCGCTGGCGCGTCCGGCGGGGATCAGCAGCGCGGCGAACGCCACGGTGTACGCGTTCAGGATCCACGACAGGTCGGCGAGCTGCCCGACCTCGATGTCGCGGGCGAGGTCGGGCAGCGCGACGTTGACGATGAACAGGTCGAACCCCGACAGCAGCACCCCGACCGCGACGATCGGCATCACGAGGCGATGGGTGCGGGAGGTGGTCGACGGCTCGCTGAGTTGCGTCACGCAACGGACCTTAAGGCAGGTGCGTTTCATGACGCAACCCACTATCCTCGACGCATGCGACGGACGAGCTTCTCGGACATGAACTGCTCCCTCGCGCAGAGCCTCGAGATCATCGGGGAGTGGTGGACGCCGCTGATCCTGCGCGACGCGATGATGGGGGTCTCGCGCTTCGAGCAGTTCCAGGCACGACTGGGCATCGCCCGGAACGTGCTGACCCAGCGCCTCGACACCCTCGTCGAGCACGGACTCCTGGAGCGAGTGCCGTACCAGGAGCGTCCGGTGCGCCACGAGTACCGACTCACGCCGATGGGGCGTGGCCTGTGGCCGGCGCTGCAGATGTTGCGGCAGTGGGGCGACCAGTGGCTGGCCCCGGAGGGTCCGCCCGTCGAGACGGTGCACGAGACGTGTGGTCACGTGCTCGAGGCGAGGTTGGCCTGCGCGCACTGCGGCGAGCAGGTTCGGGGCGCCGATCAGTCGATGCGCCACGGGCCAGGCTGGAGCGTCGGCGACACCCCGCTCGTGCCGGAGCCGGCGGCGTCGTAGTTCCTGGGCGTGAACGCGGGGTCGTCAGCCTCGGGGCTCGACGAACGCCCGGATGAGGCCCTGGGCCTCCTCGGTGCCGACCCGTTCGGCGATCGTGCGTCCCTCCTCGTCGCCGGCCTCGCTCCGCGACACGGACCACGCGGTCCTGACCAGTCGGCGCGCCTCGCCCAGCGCCTCGGCCGGACCAGCGGCGATTCGCGCGGCGATCTCGCGTGCGCGCGCGAGGGGCTCGTCGTCCACGAGCTCGGTGACCAGGCCCCAGTCGAGCGCCGTCGGTCCGTCGAGCACGCGACCGGTGAGCAGCAGGTCGAGCGCGCGGACCTGGCCGACGGCGCGGGGCAGCAACCAGGAGAGCCCGATGTCGGGGGTCAGCCCGATGCCGGCGTACGCCGTGACGAACTTGGTCGACCGGCCCGCGACGATGACGTCGGCTCCCAGCATGACGCTCAGTCCGGCTCCTGCGGCAGCACCCTGGACGGCCACGACCGTCGCCACCGGGAGCGCCGCGAACCGCTGCATCGCCCCGTCGAGCACGTCGGCCAGCTCCCGGATGTAGGCCTGCGGGTCGTCGGCGGCATGGAAGCTCGCGACGTCACCGCCCGCGCAGAATCGCCGGCCCGCGCCGCTCAGGAGCACGGCCCTGACGTCGGAGGACTCCGCGATCTGGTCGACGGCCGCGGCGAAGGCGGTGGCCGTCGGCAGGTCGAAGGCGTTCGCCGCCTCGGGGCGGTTCAACGCCAGGTGGGCGATGCCCTCGCTGATCGCGAGGTCGACGGTCTCGGTCATGGGATCTCCTCGGCTCGGCGCTGCTGCGCTCGCGTCGAGCCTAGGGTCATGGCCATGTGGCGGCCGCCGCGCCCTGCAGGTGCTCGGGCCGTCACTCCTTCGGGTTGACCGTGGCGTTCTTCTCGGTCACGACGTACCAGTGCCCGTCGTCCTCGGTGAGCGTGTACTCCCTCGTGAAGTCCTCGGTCTGCTCCTCGCCGTCGACGGTGTACGACTGCGCCAGGTCGACCAGGAGCACCGCGTCGTCCTCGGACTCGTCGAGGACGTCGATCCGCTCGACCTCGAGGGTGAACGAGTCGTAGTCCTCGTCGGCCTCCTCGGCCGCCTCGCGGCCCTCGGCGATCTGCTTCTCGCACTCCGCGACGGACTTGAGCTGGGTGACGGGGTGGGTCACGAGCACCTCGCAGTCACCGGAGACGGTGGCCTCGACGAGCTCGCGGACACCGTCCTCGGGGCTCTGCGGCCCGGTGAGCGCCAGGACGAGCGCCGTGACGCCGACCCCGACGAGCAGGAGGCCGGTGATCGCGATCGCGACGACGAGCGGGACCTTGGAACCGCCGGGGCGTGACGGCTCCTGCGGGGCGGGAGGCGCGGGGACGGTCATGAGTGGGTCCTTCTCGAGGCGGGGTCGGGTCGGTCGGTGGCACCTCGACGGTATCGGCGAACCACGTCACGACGTCCCGCGCGGGCGTCCCGCCCGGTGACCTGGTCGCCGTCAGAGAAGTCGCCGGAAGTGATTGACCTCACATCGATCGTCGTCTACCTTGAACTGAGATCAGTTCAATCAAGGAGATGGCATGGGTAAGCACAGGTTGCGGCTCGGGGCGCTCGTGACCGGCGTCGTGCTGACGTTGGCGGCATGCGGCGGCAGTGGCGGCGGTAGTGACAACACGGCGGTCGACGGCGAGTGGGACGAGGTCGTCGCCGCCGCGAACGAGGAAGGCAGCGTCCTGCTGTACTCCAGCCACAACCCGGTCAACCTCGAGGCGCTCAAGACGGCGTTCGAGGCCGAGTACCCCGACATCTCGATGGAGTTCGTGCGCGGGACCGACGCCGAGCTCAACCCGAAGGTCGAGGTCGAGA
>JAHEXN010000071.1 GCA_023252095.1 Actinomycetes bacterium
ACCCAGCGCCGCGAGAAGGCGAGTCCCGTCGACCGGTTCTGCCGCAAGCTGCTCGGCATGGAGTGCAAGCTCCGCCAGTACAAGGAGGGCGCGGAGTTCGTCCGGGCCGTGGTCGACCGTGTCGGGATGGACGGCTTCAACGCCGTCTGGACCTCGCCCGAGACCCTCCCCTCCCACGACGAGGTCCTCCAACCCCAGCTCTGGCTCGACCGCGTCCACACCTGACGCTCGCGAGAGACTTTGCTGGTGGTCACGAGAGAGTTTGTGTGTGGTCACGAGTGAGTTTGTTGCGGCGAGCGCTCCGTGGTCTGCACGAAGTCGCTCCTGACCACCAACAAAGTCTCTTCTCGCCACCAACAAACTCTCTCGCGAGCGGAACGGCTGAGAGGGTGGGGGCGTGGGCGGAGGACGGTTGGACCCGGTGGTGGCGGCAGGCCGCGCCGCGGTGCGTGACGGGCTGGACGACGTGGCGCCGGGCAGCGCGGTCGTCGTCGGGGTCTCGGGCGGCGCCGACTCACTCGCGCTCGCCGCGAGCCTCGCCTTCGTGGGGAGCCGCGCCGACTGGGACGTGATCGCAGTCGTGGTCGACCACGGGCTGCAGGCCGGGTCGGCCGAGATCGCCGAGCGCGCCGCCGACCAGTGCCGGGGCCTGGGACTCCCTGCCGACGTCGTGACGGTCACGGTGGGGCAGGAGGGGGGACCCGAGGCAGCGGCCCGCACCGCCCGTCACGCGGCGCTGCGCACGCGAGCGGCCGATGTCGGCGCGGTCGCCCTGTGTCTCGCGCACACGCTCGACGACCAGGCCGAGACGGTCCTGCTGGGCCTCGGTCGCGGCTCCGGCGCCCGGTCGCTCGCAGGGATGGCGCCCCGCTCAGGTCTCGTCCGGCGCCCGTTCCTCGGCCTGCGCCGCGTCGACACCGAGGCGATCTGTGGGGCGCTCGACCTCGACCCCTGGCACGACCCCCACAACGCCGACCCCCGCTACCGCCGCGCGCGGGTGCGGCACGAGCTGTTGCCGCTCCTCGAGGACGTGCTCGCCGAAGGGGTCGCCGAGTCGCTGGCGCGCACGGCCGAGCAGCTCCGCCGCGACGCCGAGCTGCTCGAGTCGCTGACCGCGGGCTGGCTCGACGCGCACCCCGATCCCACGATCCCCGAGATCGCGGCGCAGCACGCCGCCGTCCGCAGCCGGGTGCTCCACCAGCTCGCGCTCGCCGCGGGGGCATCGGCGGGCGAGCTGACCGCAGCACACGTCGCTCGCCTGGACTCCCTCGTGACCGACCCACGTGGCGGTCGGCGGATCGAGCTGCCGGGCGGTGTCTCGTGCGTGCGGGAGTCCGATCGACTCCTCTTCCTCCCGACCCTGCCCGCGTCATGACCCTGTGGCACCCTGAACCCGTGGACCGCGCAGACATCGAAGCCGATCTCGACCTCAGCCAGACGCTCTTCACCGAGGAGCAGATCCAGGCACGACTTCGAGAGCTCGCGCAGCAGATCCAGGCCGACTACGAGGGCCGCGACGTCCTGCTCGTCGGCGTGCTGAAGGGCGCTGTCATGGTCATGGCCGACCTCGCCCGCTCGCTCGACCGTCACGTCGAGATGGACTGGATGGCGGTGTCGTCGTACGGCTCGGGAACCAAGAGCTCGGGCGTCGTGCGGATCCTCAAGGACCTCGACGCCGACATCAGCGGTCGTGACGTCCTGATCGTCGAGGACATCATCGACACGGGCCTCACGCTCTCGTGGCTCGTCGCGAACCTGAAGTCGCGCAAGCCGGCCTCGGTCGAGATCGCAACCCTGCTGCGCAAGCCCGACGCGCTCCAGATGGAGGTCGACGTCAAGTACGTGGGCTTCGACATCCCCAACGCCTTCGTGGTGGGCTACGGCCTCGACTACGACGAGCGCTACCGCAACCTGCGCTGCATCGGCACGCTCGCCGAGCACGTCTACCGCTGAACCGTCCTGCGATCCCGGGGCCTGGGCCCCGACCGGCGGAACCTGACGGGTCTTCCGGACGTTGCTCACGCGTGACCTGTGCGCGTGTACGGTTCACCTACCGTCGATTCGCCGAGGAGAGGGTGGGCTGACGCCCCATGAATGTCAAGAAGATCTTGAAGGGCCCCTGGCTCTGGATCGTCGTCATCGCCCTCGTCGTGATCGGCATCCTCCAGCTCTCCTCGTCGTCCGACGGCTACCGCGAGGTCGAGACGTCCACGATGGTCAAGTACCTCGAGAACGACGAGGTCGAGAAGGTCACCTTCATCGAGGGCGAGCAGCAGATCCAGGCGACCCTCAAGAAGGGTGACGAGCAGGTGCGGGCCACGTGGCTCGGCGACCAGGGCGCGCGCCTCGTGGAGTCGGCCGAGACCGCGGTCGCCGACAAGAAGCTCAAGAGCTTCGACGTCGAGAACCCCACGACCAACACGTTCGTCTCGTTGCTCTTTACGCTCTTGCCGATCCTCCTGATCGTCCTGGTCCTGTTCTGGTTCATGGGCCGCATGCAAGGCGGTGGCGGCGGCGTCATGAAGTTCAGCAAGTCCAAGGCCAAGCTCATGACCAAGGACACCCCGCAGACCACGTTCGCCGACGTCGCCGGGTGCGACGAGGCGATCGAGGAGCTCGGGGAGATCAAGGAGTTCCTCGCCGAGCCCGCCAAGTTCCAGGCCGTCGGCGCGAAGATCCCCAAGGGCGTCCTGCTGTACGGCCCGCCCGGCACGGGCAAGACGCTGCTCGCGCGCGCCGTCGCGGGTGAGGCCGGCGTGCCGTTCTACTCGATCTCCGGCTCCGACTTCGTCGAGATGTTCGTGGGCGTCGGCGCCAGCCGTGTCCGCGACCTCTTCGAGCAGGCCAAGGCCAACGCTCCCGCGATCGTCTTCATCGACGAGATCGACGCCGTCGGTCGGCACCGCGGCACCGGCATGGGCGGCGGCCACGACGAGCGCGAGCAGACGCTCAACCAGCTCCTCGTCGAGATGGACGGCTTCGACGTCCGTGGCGGCGTGATCCTGATCGCGGCCACCAACCGTCCCGACGTGCTCGACCCGGCGCTGCTCCGCCCGGGCCGGTTCGACCGACAGATCGGTGTCGAGGCGCCCGACCTGCGCGGACGCGAGACGATCCTCAAGGTCCACGCGCGCGGCAAGCCGCTCGGCCCCGACGTCGACCTGCACGCCGTCGCCAAGCGCACGCCGGGCTTCAGCGGTGCCGACCTCGCCAACGTCCTCAACGAGGCCGCGCTTCTCACGGCTCGCAACGGCGACAAGGTCATCACGAACGCCGCGCTCGACGAGGCGATCGACCGCGTCATGGCCGGCCCGCAGAAGCGCACCCGGCTCATGAACGAGAACGAGCGCCTCGTCACGGCGTACCACGAGGGCGGCCACGCGCTCGTGGCCGCGGCGCTGCCGCAGAGCGACCCCGTGCACAAGATCACGATCCTCCCGCGCGGTCGCGCCCTGGGGTACACGATGGTGCTGCCCGACGAGGACAAGTACAGCCAGACGCGCGCCGAGCTGCAGGACAAGCTCGCGTACATGATGGGCGGCCGCGCGGCCGAGGAGCTCGTGTTCCACAACCCCACGACGGGTGCCGGCAACGACATCGAGAAGGCCACGGGCCTCGCCCGCGCCATGGTCACGCAGTACGGCATGAGCGACCGGATCGGCGCCATCAAGCTGGGCAGCGACAACAGCCAGCCGTTCCTCGGCGCCGGCACCGGCATGGGCCACTCGCGCGACTACTCCGAGCGGGTCGCTGCGGTCGTCGACGAAGAGGTCACGGTCCTCATCACGAACGCGCACCAGGAGGCCTTCGACATCCTCCACGAGAACCGCGACGTCCTCGACGCGCTCGTCGTGGAGCTCATGGAGAAGGAGACGCTCGACAAGGCCCAGGTGGCCCGCATCTTCGAGCCCCTGCGTCGCCGGGAGATCCGTCCCCCGTGGACCGGGTCCGACACCCGTGTGCCCTCGGAGGAGCCGCCGGTGGTCATCGCCCCGGCCCAGCCGGCCACGTCCGACGAAGGTGTCGACATCGGCCCCGTCGTGGACGGCACGGACTGACCGTGGCCGTCGACCTGCCCCGCGCCGAGGCGGCGGTCCGCGAGCTGCTGCTCGCGATCGGCGAGGACCCCGACCGCGAGGGCCTGCGTGAGACCCCGGCCCGGGTCGCCCGGTCATACTCCGAGCTCGTGGCGGGCCTCGACCAGGATCCCGCCGAGGTCCTCAACGCGACGTTCGACGTGGGTCACGACGAGCTCGTGCTCGTCAAGGACATCGAGATGTGGAGCATGTGCGAGCACCACCTCGTGCCGTTCTTCGGTGTCGCCCACATCGGCTACATCCCGGCCGCCGAGGGCAACGTCACGGGCCTGTCGAAGCTGGCCCGCCTGGTCGACGTGTTCGCCCGGCGCCCGCAGGTCCAGGAGCGCCTCACGACCCAGATCGCCGACGCCCTGATCGAGGTCCTCGACCCGCGCGGCGTCATCGTCGTGATCGAGGCCGAGCACCTGTGCATGACGATGCGTGGCGTCCGCAAGGGCGGCGCCAGGACCATCACGAGCGCCGTGCGTGGCCAGCTGCGCGAGGTGGCCACCCGAGCCGAGGCCATGAACCTCATCAGGGGCTCGTGACCCGCCCGCAGATCCCCGGCCTGGCCGGTGCACCCGCTGCGGACCGCACCCTCGTCATGGGGGTCGTGAACGTCACGCCCGACTCGTTCTCCGACGGCGGTCGCTGGCTCGACGCCGACGCGGCGGTCGCGCGCGGCCGCCGCCTCGTGGCCGACGGAGCCGATCTCGTCGACGTGGGCGGGGAGTCCACCCGCCCAGGGGCGCAGCGGGTCGACGAGGCCACTGAGCTCGAGCGGGTCGTTCCCGTCGTCCGCGCGCTCGCGGGTGACGGCGTCGCGGTCTCGGTCGACACGATGCGGGCGTCCGTCGCAGCGGCGGCCTGGGACGCGGGGGCCGCCCTGGTCAACGACGTCTCCGGCGGACGTGCCGATCCCGACATGCTCCGTGTCGTGGCCGATGTGGGCGCGCCGTTCGTCGTGATGCACTGGCGGGCGCACTCCGCCTCGATGCAGGACGCCGACCACACGCGCTACGACGACGTCGTGGCCGACGTCAGAACCGAGCTCGCGCAGCAGGTCGACGACGCCCTCGCGGCGGGTGTCGGGCCCGACCGGGTCGTGGTCGACCCGGGCCTGGGCTTCTCCAAGACCGGGGTGCAGAACTGGCAGGTGCTGGAGGCGCTCGACGCGTTCGCGACCCTCGGCCATCCGCTCCTCGTGGCGGCGAGCCGCAAGCGGTTCCTGGGCGAGCTCCTCGCGGTCGGCGGTGAGCTGAGGCCTGCGGCCGAGCGTGACGACGCCTCGGCGGCGCTCACGACCCTCGCCGCCCACGCAGGAGCCTGGGCGGTGCGCGTCCACGAGGCCCGCCCCTCGTCCGACGCCGTGCGGGTCGTGGCGAGGCTCGCGGGGTCGGGTTTCGAGGCTCGCGCAGCAGGCGGCACTCGCACCTCAACCAGCGGTGGCGGGGCGACATGAGCGGCGACGTGCTGGCGGTGCACCGCAGCTTCTACGAGTCGATCGAGTCCGGCGACGTCGACCTCATGGCGGCGCTCTGGATCGACCGGCCCGACACCTCGTGCGCCCACCCCGGCACGATGCCGGTCCGCGGCACCTCCACGATCCTCCGCTCGTGGACGATGCTCATGGCCCAGGCCGGCTACCTGCAGTTCTTCCTGACCGACGTGCACGCGTCGTACACGTCCGACGGCGCCGTCGCGATCGTGACGTGCACCGAGAACATCCTGTCGGGGCACGGGCTGGAGAGCGCTGACAGCTTCGCGGGCGGACGCGTCACCAGCACGAGCGTCCTGGTGCTGCGCCAGGGGCGGTGGCTGTTCCACACCCGGCACGCCTCGCCCGTCATCGACTTCGACGCCGAGACCACCGAGGAGGACTGACGTGGCGATCCCCGACGGTCTCGACCGCATCGAGCTCACTGGCCTGCGTGGCTTTGGTCACCACGGCGTCTTCGACCACGAGCGCCGCGACGGGCAGGAGTTCGTCGTCGACGCGGTGCTCGGTCTTGATCTCACGGCCGCGGGGCGCACCGACGACCTGGCCGAGACGGTGCACTACGGCGAGCTGGCCGACGGCATCCACGCGATCCTCGTGGGCCCCCCTGTGGACCTGATTGAGTCGCTGGCGCTGCGTATGGTGGACTTGTGTCTGACGGACGCCCGCGTGCAGTGGGCGAGCGTCACGGTGCACAAGCCGAACGCGCCCATCACGCCCACGTTCACCGACGTGGCCGTCACGATCGAGCGGAGCAGATAGTGACCGAATCGCCCACCCCCTACGTGCTGGACGCGGACACCATGACCGGTGGAATGCGTCCCATCCGTCAGGCCGTCATCGCGATCGGCTCGAACCTGGGCGATCGCCACGCCCGCCTCCAGGGCGCCGTCTCGGCGCTCGAGGACACCCCTGAGGTGCAGGTCGTCGCGATCTCCTCGGTCTACGAGACCGAGCCCGTCGGTGCCCCCTCGGGCTCCGACAAGTTCCTCAACGCCGTCGTCCTGATCGACACGACCCTCACGGTGCACACGCTGCTCGACCGCGCGCTGGCCATCGAGGACGCGTTCGGTCGCGAGCGCACCGAGCCCAACGCGCCGCGCACGCTCGACGTCGACGTCATCGTGGTCGGCGAGCGCGTGGCCGACGACGAGCAGCTGCAGCTGCCGCACCCGCGGGCCCACGAGCGTGGCTTCGTGCTCGTGCCGTGGCTCGAGATCGATCCCGAGGGGCAGATCCCCGGGCAGGGCTTCGTGGCCGACCTCATCGGTGGTGTCGACACCTCCGGCGTGGTCAAGCGCGAGGATCTCGAGATCCTGCTCTGAGCCGATGAGGTCCGTGCGCCCGACCTCGATCCGGCTGCTGGCCCTCGTGGTCAGTGCCGGGCTCGTGGTCGGCGCGGGTCTGCCGGTCCTGGTCCGCCGCGTGGGCGGCGACGTCCCGCTACTCTCGTGGGGGCCGGCGCTGCTGCTCGCCGCAGCCGCCGGCATCGTGGCGATCGTCGCGCGCGTGACCTGGAAGGCCGTCCACGAGGACCGGCAACGGGTCAACGCCGACCGCGCGCTGTTCCACCTCGCGCTCGCGCAGGCCTCCTCGCGGGTCGGGGCGCTGCTCCTCGGTGGCTACGCAGGGTTCGCGCTGGTCTACCTCGACGTGTTCGAGACCGCCAACGGTCGCGACCGGGTCCTGCACGGCGGTGCGGCGGCCGTTGCGGCAGCATTGCTCCTCGCTGCGGGCCTCGTCATGGAGCGCGTCTGCCGTCTGCCCGCCGACGACGACGAGGACGACGAGGACGACGACGGGTCGCGCGCGAAGGCTCGACCCACCCCCACCTAGGGCAGTCCGCGCCTAGGTCGGCAGCGTCGAGCGCAGCGTTCCGAGACCGACGCCGCCGAGGGCGAGCGCGTCGGCATGGAAGCGGCGCAGATCCGGGCCGTGGGCCGCGGCCCAGTCGTCCCGCAGCCGGGTCCACTCCCGCTCACCGATCTTGTACGACGGCGCCTGACCGGCCCATCCGAGGTAGCGGTTCGCCTCGAAGCTCACGAAACCCTCGTCCATGTGCATGTGCTGACGCATGAACGGCAGGACGTCGTCGCCGCGCCACGGTCCGCTGCCATCGGGCTTCGGCAGGCCGAGGTGCACCCCGATGTCGACCACGACCCGGGCCGCGCGCTGGCGCTGCGCGTCGAGCATGCCGAGGCGGTCGCCCGGGTCGTCGAGGAAACCGAGGTCGGCCATGAGTCGCTCGGCGTAGAGCGCCCAGCCCTCGCCGTGGCCGGAGTTCCAGCTGATGCGTCGCCACCCGTTGAGCGTCGTCGCCGCGGCCACCGCGACGCCGCACTGCAGGTGATGGCCGGGCACGCCCTCGTGATACACCGTCGTGCGTTCGCGCCACGTGCCGAACTCCGTGACCCCCGGCGGCACGCTCCACCACATCCGGCCCGCCCGGGTGAAGTCCTCGCTCGGCGGCGTGTAGTAGATGCCGCCGTTCTGGGTCGGTGCGATACGGCACTCGAGGGCCCGGAGCCGGGGGTCGATGTCGAAGTGCACGCCGTCGAGCGCCGAGATCGCGGCATCGCTCGTCTCCTGCATCCACGCCTGCAGGGCGTCGGTGCCGTGAAGGATGCGGCTCGGATCGGCGTCGAGGGCCGCGATGGCCTCGGCGACGGTGCCGCCGGGGACGAT
Source organism: Actinomycetes bacterium (assembly GCA_023252095.1). GTDB lineage: Bacteria > Actinomycetota > Actinomycetes > Propionibacteriales > Nocardioidaceae > Aeromicrobium. The sequence continues at coordinate 8,263 of JAHEXN010000071.1, forward strand.
CTCGCGCGCGACCTCCTCCTGCTCGGCGACCATCCGCTGCAGCTCGTCGACGCCCCACGCGTAGGTCTCGTCGAGGTCGACCTCGAGCCCGACGAAGGCGCGGGACGCCAGGGCGTACGCCTCACGCCCCACGGCGTCGTCCTCGCGTGCCGCGGGCGCGAGCGTGTGGGCGAGGAACTCGCTGAGCCGGGTGTACGCCGCGACGGCGTCGGCCGCGGCGGCGTGGAGCTCCTGCTGCTGGGTGTCGGGACCCTGGCCCGCGAGCTCGGCGAAGAACGAGCCGTCACCGGCCAGCTCGCGGGCCTGCTTCAGGACCTCCCTGACCTGGCGGATCGCCGGCGTCTGGTCGTGCCGGATGCCGTCGGTCAGCGTCGCGACGTAGCCGTCGACGGCTGCCGGCACGTTGCGCAGTCGGCGCGCGACGTGGTGCCAGTCCTCGTCGGTGTCGGTCGGGACCAGGTCGAAGATCTCGCGCAGCGACTGGGCGGGGGAGGCGATGACGTTGAGGTCGCGGCGCCACTCGCCGGAGTCGAACTGCTCGCCGGTCAGCTCGAGGGTGCGCTCCAGCTCGAGCCGGGTCACGCGGTCGACGTCGTCGACCGGCTCGGTCTCCCGCACGGTCCGCAGCGTCGCGGCGGCCGCCGAGGCGAGCGCGGCGTGACCGTCGGGGGAGTGGTCGGCGTACTCGCCTTCCCGCCCCGGTCTGCCCAGCTCGACGTGCCACTCGGGCTGCAGCTCCAGAAGGGTGTCCAGCCAGCTCTCGGCGACGCGGTCCATCGGGGTGGGGTGGCGCTCCATGACTCGACGCTACCCGGGGCGCCCGACAGGTGACCGGGGTCATGGTGGCGGCCGGCTCCCACGGGGATAGACTGACGACGTCACTTTGTCTGGTACCCCTCGGGGACTGGAACGAAAGGCAACACCATGTCGCTTGCCCGTGTGGGCATCGTCGGCGCCGGCCGTGTCGGTGCCGTGCTGGGTGCTCGTCTGCGCGCCTCCGGGTACCCGGTCGTCGCGGTCGCCGCCCGGTCGGAGGCGTCCCTGCTGCGCGCGCGGACGTTCCTGCCGGGCGTATCCGTGCTCGACCCGGCCGAGGTCGTCCGCGCGAGCGACGTGCTGGTGCTCGCGGTGCCGGACGACTCCCTCGCCGCCGTGGCCGAGAAGCTCGCGCCCCACGTGCGTCCCGGTCAGCTCGTGCTGCACACGAGCGGTCGACACGGCCGGTCGGTGCTCGCACCGCTGGCCGAGCTCGGCGCCCGCACTGCCGCGTTCCACCCGGCCATGACGTTCACCGGCAGCGACGTCGACGTCGACCGCCCGTGCGTCGTCGGGCTGACCACGACCGACGAGGACCGCGCCGACGTCGAGACGCTCGCCGTCGCCGTCGGCGGCACCCCGGTGCACGTCGCCGAGGCCGACCGCGTGGTCTACCACGCCGCCCTGGCCCACGGGGCCAATCACGTCGTCACGGTCCTGAACCAGGCGATGGACCTGCTGCGGTCGATCGGGGTCACCGATCCCTCCGCCGTGCTGGAGCCGCTCGTCCGGGCGTCGGTCACGAACACGCTCGCCTATGGAGACGCCGCCCTCACCGGTCCCGTGGCCCGTGGCGACGCCCACACGGTCGCAGCCCACGTGGACGCCATCACCGACCGCGAGATCGCGGCGACCTACACGGCGCTCTCCGCCGCCACGATCGAGCGAGCGCTGCGCGACGAGCGCATCGACGACTCGGCCGCAGCGACGTTGCGAGGCGCCCTCTCGGCCGGGGCCGAGCGATGAGCGTCAGGGTCGTCCGCACCGCCGCCGAGCTGCGCGGGTTCGACGGCACCATCGCGCTGGTTCCCACGATGGGCGCCCTGCACGACGGCCACGTCCAGCTCATGAAGCACGCCCGGCCGCTGGCCGAGACGCTCGTTGCGTCGATCTTCGTCAACCCCACGCAGTTCGCGGTGGGCGAGGACTTCAGTGAGTACCCGCGCACCTGGCACGAGGACCTCGAGCGCTGCGAGGAGGCCGGCGTCGACGTCGTCTTCGCTCCCGAGGTCGCCACGATGTACCCGCACGGTCTTGACGACCAGGTCATGGTCGATCCGGGCCCGCTCGGCGCGATCCTCGAGGGTGAACAGCGGCCGACCCACTTCCGCGGCGTCCTCACGGTCGTCGCGAAGCTCTTCGGGCTGGTGCGTCCGGACGTCGCGGTCTTCGGTGAGAAGGACTACCAGCAGCTCGCCCTGATCCGTCTGATGGCCGAGACCCTGTGCCTCGACGTCGACGTCGTGGGCTGCCCCACGGTGCGCGAGGCCGACGGGCTCGCGATGAGCTCGCGCAACCGCTACCTCACCCCTGACGAGCGCACCCGCGCCGTGGCCCTCTCACAGGCCCTCGACGCGGGCGCCGCGGCGTCGGCCGACGGCCCGGACGCCGTCCGCGCGGCGGCGCTGGCGCGCTTGGCCGACTTCGGCGTCGAGCCCGACTACGTGGCCGTCACGTCGCCCGATCTTGGTTCCCCCCTCCACGGCGCAGCACGCCTGCTGATCGCCGCCCGCGTCGGCAAGCCCCGACTCCTCGACAACCGTGCCCTGACCCTGGGGCGCGCCCCGGAAGGAAGCTGACCATGCTCCGCACTCTCATGACCTCGAAGATCCACCGCGCCACCGTGACGCAGGCCGACCTGCACTACGTCGGCTCGGTCACGGTCGACGCCGACCTGCTCGACGCCGCCAACCTCATCACGGGCGAGCAGGTGCACATCGTCGACATCGACAACGGCGCGCGCCTCGTCACCTACGTCATCGAGGGCGAGCGCGGCTCGGGCGTCATCGGCATCAACGGCGCCGCCGCCCGCATCGTGCAGCCGGGGGACCTCGTGATCCTCATCGCGTACGGCCAGATGGAGGACGCCGAAGCGCGCGCCTTCGAGCCGAACGTCGTGTTCGTCGACACCGACAACCGCATCATCGGCACGGGATCCGACCCGGCCGAGGCGCTGCCCGGCACGGGCCTGATCCGCGGCGACGTGACGCTCGGCAGCGACGTCCGCTCGAACCCCCTGGTCGCGGGCCGCGCGTGACCCTCCTGACCCTCGACGTCGGCAACAGCCAGACCGTCATCGGGGTCTTCGACGGCGAGAAGCTCGTCAACCACTGGACCGTCTCGTCGGACGCGCGGCGCACCGCCGACGAGTGGTACCTGCTCGCGCTCGGTTTCGTCCGGTCCGCCGGGCTGGCCGACGTCGAGGCCGTCGCGATGTGCTGCACCGTGCCGGCGATCCAGGTCGAGCTGCGCGCGATGCTCGAGCGTCACTACGGCGCCCTGCCGGTCTCGATCGTCGGGCCGGGCGTCAAGACCGGCATCCCGATCCACACCGACAACCCGCGTGAGGTCGGCGCCGACCGCATCGTCAACGCGCTCGCGGCGTCGGAGCTGTACGGCGGACCGGCCATCGTCGTCGACATGAACGGCACGGCCACGATCTTCGACGTCGTCGACGAGGTGAACCGCTACGTCGGCGGCGCGATCGCCCCTGCGGTCGAGCTGTCGCTCGAGGCGCTCGCACGTCGGGGCGCCCAGCTGCGGAGCGTCGAGCTCGCGATCCCGCGCAGCGTGATCGGCAAGAACACCGTCGAGGCCGTCCAGGCCGGCGCGGTCTACGGCTTCGCGGGGCTCGTCGACGGGCTCGTCGAGCGCATGGTCGAGGCGCTCGGGGCCGACGTCGACGACGTCGCCGTGATCGCGACCGGTGCGTACTCCGACGTCGTGATCGACCACTGCCGCACCATCACGCACCGCGACCCGTGGCTGACCCTGACGGGTCTGCGGCTGGTGCACGAGCGCAATCACTCCTGAGGACGCAGGAACGCTGCGTGCCGGGCGCAGTCGGCGCTCGCTGCGGTGTCGTGTCACGTCCGGTGGGCGGGGGCACTCCTGAGGACGCAGGAACGCTGCCTGCCGGGGGCAGTCGGCGCTCGCAGCGGTGTCGTGTCACGTCCGGCGGGCGGGGGCACTCCTGAGGACGCAGGCGCCTCAGT
>JAHEXN010000072.1 GCA_023252095.1 Actinomycetes bacterium
GTGCCGTACCGGGCGGCCTTGTGCACGACGGCCCACTCCAGGAGCCCGCCGGTCTCGACCAGCCGGTCGAACTCGGCGTCGCTCAGGAAGTGGTAGTGCTCGCCGTCGACCTCGCCGGGACGCGGAGGCCGCGTCGTGGCTGACACCGAGACCCAGATGTCGGGGTGGTCGCGCCGCACGCAGGACGTGACGGTGCCCTTGCCGACCGCCGTGGGACCGGCGAGCACGACGAGACGGGAGGAGCCGGAGGGACCGGCCTCAGTCACGGTGCCCGAACTCCCGCAGGAGCGCCTGGATCTGGTTGGCGCCGAGCCCGCGGAGCCGGCGGCTGTCGGCGATGCCGATGCGACGCATGATCTCCTGCGCCTTGACCTTGCCGACGCCCGGCATCGACTGCAGGAGGTCGACGACGCGGAGCTTGGCCACGACCTCGTTGGCGCGCGCCTCGGCGATCACGTCGGCGATCGAGGCACCGGACGTCTTGAGTCGGTGCTTGATCTCAGCACGGAGCTGGCGAGCCGCAGCTGCCTTCTGGAGCGCAGCCTGCCGCTGCTCGGCCGTCAACTTCGGGAGCGCCACGGTCTTGCCTCTCTTGCTTCCGTCGGTGGTGGCGATGAGCCTACTGGCCCTGCTCACCGGGTGTCTTCAGGGTGAGGTCGCACTCGTCCTCCACGGAGTCGGCGATCGCGCGCCGCTGGGTCGCCGTGTCGTTGAAGGCCTGGTACGCCGTGCGCAGGTCGGCCGTGTCGTCCTCCGAGAGGTCGACGACGTCGCCGTGGGTCAGCTCCTCGATCGGGACCTCGGCGACGGCCTCGGCGGCCAGCAGCGCCTCGACGGCGTCGGCAACGGCCATGTAGTCGTCGCGGACGTCGGACGGCGCCTGCTTCTCAATCGCGCGCAGCGCCTCACCGAGCGCGGTGAAGGAGGCGGTCGTGAGCGTCGCGTCGTCGATCGCGGCGCGGTGCTTCTCGACCGCGGTGCAGTACGAGCTCGTGCCACACCCGGAGAGGGTCGTGGCGACGAGCGCGGTCAGGCAGGCGGCGGCACGACGACGCATGCGGGACGCTCCTCCGGTCGGGTGGGTCGGGCTGTCAGGGCCTCATGAGGATACGAGCTGGGCGTTGACCTGCTGGGCCGACGCGCGGAGCGCAACCGGGTCGGGTCCGGCGCGCAGGATGCCTCGCGACGACGACGGCACGATCTGGTCCCAGACCCCGCCGAACAGCCGTCGCAGGTCCTCGACCGTGCCGCCCTGGGCGCCAAGGCCCGGGACGAGCAGCGGTCCGTTGATCGCGAGGTTCTCGCCCGCTTCGCCGATCGTGGCGCCGACGACGGCGCCGTACGACCCCAGCGGCGACGCGCCGGCGTTCAGCGCGGCGAGCTGGGCCAGGACCGACCCGGCGACGGTGCGCCCGTCTGCGACCGTGGCGCGCTGGAACTCCGGGCCCTCCTTGTTCGAGGTGAGTGCCAGGACGAAAACTCCCGCGTCGTTGCGCTCGGCCTCGGCGAAGAAGGGCTCGAGCGACCCAAAGCCGAGGAACGGGCTCACGGTCACGGCATCGGCCGCCATCGGCGCGTCGTCGTCGAGGTAGGCCTGCGCGTAGGCCGTGGCGGTGCTGTCGATGTCGCCGCGCTTGACGTCGAGCACCGTGAGGGTGCCGGTGTGGCGGAACTGCTGCAGGAGCCACTCGAGCACGGCGACGCCGCGCGAGCCGAAGCGCTCGAAGAACGCCGACTGCGGCTTGACCACACCGACGTGGCCGGCGAACGCCTCGACGCAGGCCTCGGCGAAACGTTCCAGCCCCTCGAACGAGTCACCGACGCCCCACTCCTCGAGCAACGAGGCGTGGGGGTCGATGCCGACGCACAGCGGACCGTACGCCTGCCGGGCTGCCGTCAGCCGGGATCCAAAGCTCACGTGCGCGCAGCTCCCTCGATCGCCCAGTCCTGCAGCGACTTCACGTCGAGGCCGCCGTCGATCAGGGCCTCGATGCCCTGCACGGCCGCCGCGAGCCCTTGCACCGTCGTGATGCACGGGATCCCCTCAGCGATCGCCGCGGTACGGATCTCGTTGCCGTCGACACGTGCGTTGACGCCGGCCGAGACGCCGTGCGGCGTGTTGATGATGAGCTGCACGTCCTGGGCGCGGATCTTCTCGACGATCGTCGATCGCGTCTCGCCGGGCAGGGGGTCCTCCCCCAGCTTGCGGACCTCGGACGTCAGCACGCCGTGGCGCCGCAGCACCTGGGCGGTGCCCTTCGTCGCGAGGATCTCGAAGCCGAGGTCGGCGAGGCGCTTGACCGGGAAGATCACGTTGCGCTTGTCGCGGTTGGCCACCGACACGAAGACCTTGCCGGCGGTCGGCAGCCCGTTCTGGGCACCGGCCTGGCTCTTGGCGAACGCCGGGCCGAAGCCCGCGTCGAAGCCCATGACCTCGCCGGTGGAGCGCATCTCCGGGCCGAGCACGGTGTCGACGTAGGTGCCCTCGTACGTGCGGAAGCGGTTGAAGGGCATCACGGCCTCCTTGACCGCGATCGGCGAGTCCTCGTGGATCACGCCGCCGTCGCCCTCGGCCGGCAGGACCCCGGCAGCCCGCAGCTCGGCGATCGTCTCGCCCAGCATGAGGCGCGACGCCGCCTTGGCGAGCGGCGTGTTGGTGGCCTTCGAGACGAATGGCACGGTGCGCGAGGCCCGCGGGTTGGCCTCGAGCACGAACAGCGTGTCGGAGGCCAGCGCGAACTGGATGTTGATCAGGCCCCGCACGCCGACCCCGGCCGCGATGGCCTCGGTCGAGGCGCGAATGCGGTCGATCTCCAACGCGCCAAGGGTGATCGGCGGGAGCGTGCAGGCGGAGTCGCCCGAGTGCACGCCGGCCTCCTCGATGTGCTCCATGACGCCGCCGAGGAACAGCTCGGTGCCGTCGTACAGCGCGTCGACGTCGATCTCGATCGCGTCGTCGAGGAACCGGTCGACCAGGACGGGGTGCTCCGGGGAGATCTCCGTGGCGCGGCCGATGTAGCCCGACAGCGTCTCCTCGTCGTAGACGATCTCCATGCCGCGGCCGCCCAGCACGTACGACGGGCGCACCAGCACGGGGTAGCCGATCTCGTCGGCGATCGCCTTGGCGCCCTCGAACGTCGTGGCCGTGCCGTGCTTCGGCGCGGGCAGACCGGCATCGGCGAGCACCTGACCGAACAGGCCGCGGTCCTCGGCGAGGTCGATCGCCGACGGGCTCGTGCCCACGATCGGCACGCCCGCCTCCTCGAGACCCTTCGCGAGCCCCAGCGGGGTCTGGCCGCCGAGCTGCACGATGACGCCTGCGACGGGGCCTGCGACACGCTCGGCGTGGTAGACCTCGAGCACGTCCTCGAGCGTCAACGGCTCGAAGTACAGACGGTCCGACGTGTCGTAGTCCGTCGAGACCGTCTCGGGATTGCAGTTGACCATGACGGTCTCGTAGCCCGCCTCGGACAGCGCCAGGGCGGCGTGCACGCACGAGTAGTCGAACTCGATGCCCTGGCCGATGCGGTTCGGGCCGCTACCGAGGATGATGACGGCCGGCTTCTCGCGGGGCGCGACCTCGGTCTCGTCCTCGTAGGACGAGTAGTGGTACGGCGTGCGCGCCGCGAACTCCGCCGCACACGTGTCGACGGTCTTGTAGACCGGGCGGATGCCGAGCGCGTGACGCACGCCGCGCATGACGTCCTCGCGGACACCGCGGAGCTCGGCCAGCTGGGCGTCGGAGAAGCCGTGCCGCTTGGCCCGCCGCAGGATCGAGGGTCGCAGCTCGACGGCCTCGCGGACCTCCTGGGCGACCTCGTCGATCAGGAACAGCTGGTCGACGAACCACGGGTCGATGCCCGTGGCCTCGTTGATCTCCTGAGCCGTGGCGCCGGCGTGGATCGCGTGCATCACGGTCTGCAGACGTCCGTCGTGCGGGCGCGCGACCTCGGTCAGGAGGGCGGCGCGGTCGCCGGGCTGAGTCGGCCAGGTGAACTGCGCGCCCTTGCGTTCCAGCGAACGCAGGGCCTTGCCGAGCGCCTCGCTGAAGCTGCGACCGATCGACATGGCCTCGCCGACCGACTTCATGTGGGTCGTGAGCGTGTCGTCGGCGGCCGGGAACTTCTCGAACGCGAACCGCGGGACCTTGACGACGACGTAGTCGAGCGTCGGCTCGAAGCTCGCCGGGGTGCCGTAGCCGCCCGGGGTCGACGTGATGTCGTTCGGGATCTCGTCGAGCGTGTAGCCGATCGCGACCTTCGCGGCGATCTTGGCGATCGGGAAGCCCGTCGCCTTCGACGCCAGGGCGCTCGAGCGCGACACGCGGGGGTTCATCTCGATCACGACGATGCGGCCGTCGGCCGGGTTGACCGCGAACTGGATGTTGCAGCCGCCGGTGTCGACGCCGACCTCGCGGATCACGCCGATCGAGATGTTGCGCAGACGCTGGTACTCGACGTCGGTCAGCGTCATCGCCGGAGCGACCGTGATCGAGTCGCCCGTGTGGACACCGACGGGGTCGAAGTTCTCGATCGAGCACACGATCACGACGTTGTCGGCGCGGTCGCGCATGACCTCGAGCTCGTACTCCTTCCAGCCGAGGATCGACTCCTCCAGGAGCACCTCGGTCGTGGGGCTCAGCGCGAGCCCCGACCCCGCGATGCGGCGCAGGTCGGCCTCGTCGTACGCCAGGCCCGAGCCGCTGCCACCCATCGTGAACGACGGGCGCACAACGACGGGGTAGCCCCCGAGGTCCTCGACGGCCGCGATCGCGACGTCGAGCGCGTGCTTCTCGCGCTCGACCTTGGTGGCGTCGGGACCGAGCGACTCGCCGTTGCAAATCGCCGACTGCGCGACCTCGGCACCCCACTCCGAGGGCAGGTCCTCGACGATCCGCTTGAAGATCTCACGGTTCTCGCCCTTGTTGATCGCCTCGATCGACGCGCCGATGAGCTCGACGCCGTACTTCTCGAGAACACCACGCTCGTCGAGCTGCATCGCGCAGTTCAGCGCCGTCTGGCCACCGAGGGTCGCCAGGACCGCGTCGGGACGCTCCTTGGCGATGACCTTCTCGACGAACTCCGGGGTGATCGGCTCGACGTACGTCGCGTCGGCGAACTCGGGGTCGGTCATGATCGTGGCGGGGTTGGAGTTGACGAGAATGACCCGCAGGCCCTCCTCGCGCAGCACGCGGCACGCCTGGGTGCCGGAGTAGTCGAACTCGCACGCCTGGCCGATGACGATCGGGCCGGAGCCGATCACCAGGACCGACGAGATGTCGTCACGCTTGGGCATCAGGCCTCCTCGTCGGTGTCGTTGCTGGGGGTCGTCGCGCGCTCGGCGGGCCCGGGCGGCGGGGGTTGCGGCCGGCCGTCGCCGTCGGGGTCGGGCACGTCGAACGGCGGGGGCTCACTGGCCCATGGGATGTCCGTCTCGTCGGTCGAGCCCGGCTCGCCCTCAGCCACTGGCTTTACCTCAGGGGTGCTCAGGTCGAGGTCGTCGGACGACGGATCGCCCGAGACGGGGGCCCAGCCCAACGTCTCGGGGGCCACCTCCTCGTCCCCCGGCCCCTCCGCAGGGCTCTCGGTGTCGACGGCCGGCGCCCACCCGAGGGTCTCCGGGGCGGTCTCCTCGACCCGCGGGGCCGGAGCGGCACCGGCGAGCAGCGCGGCCAGGTCGATCGGGTCGTCCTGCGCCGGCGACTCCGGCTCGGAGGACTCGATCGGATCAGCCGGCGCCTCGTCGTCCCACGCGCTGATCTGGATCTCGTCGATCTGCACCTCCTCGATCCGCTCCTCGTGCTGCGGGTCGGTGTCGGGCGGGGTCTCGGCCACGACGCGCGCGCCGGCACGCGGCTTGCTCATGAGCGAGACGAACCGGTCGAACAGGTACGACGCGTCGTGCGGACCGGCCGCAGCCTCAGGGTGGTACTGCACGCTGAAGGCCGGCGCGTCGACGAGGGCGATGCCCTCCACGACGTCGTCGTTCAGGCCCACGTGGGTCACGTGCCCGGGACCGTAGGGCGTGTCGAACGTGCCCTCGAGGGGGGCCTCGACCGCGAAGCCGTGGTTGTGGCTCGTGACCTCGACCTTGCCCGTCGTGAGGTCCTTGACGGGCTGGTTGATGCCGCGGTGGCCGTACTTGAGCTTGTACGTGCCGAGCCCGAGAGCGCGGCCGAAGAGCTGGTTGCCGAAGCAGATGCCGAAGTACGGGATCCCCGCGTCCAGCACGCCGCGCAGCAGCTCGACGGGGCCGTCGGCGGCCGAGGGGTCGCCGGGACCGTTCGAGAAGAACACGCCGTCGGGGCCGCCCGAGGCGACGCTCACGACGTCGTCGAGCGACGCGGCCGCCGGCAGGACGTGCACCTCGACGCCACGCTCCGCGAGCAGTCGGGGTGTCATGCCCTTGATGCCCAGGTCGATCGCCGCGACCGTGAAGAGCTTCTCCCCCACAGCCGGGACGACGTACGGCTCGGTCGTGGAGACCTCGCCCGCCAGGTCCGCCCCGGCCATGCTCGGCGCCTTGCGGACGCGCTCGAGCAGCAGGTCGGGGTGAGTCGTGATGGAGCTGATGCCGGCCCGCATCGCGCCGCGCTCGCGCAGGTGACGCGTGAGGGCGCGGGTGTCGATGCCCTGGATGCCCACGACCTGCTGGTGCTCGAGGAACTCGTCGAGGGTGCCCTCGCTCCGCCAGCTCGACGGCACGCGGGCGGGGTCGCGCACGACGTAGCCCGCGACCCAGGCGCGGCTCGACTCGTTGTCGGTCGCGTTGACGCCTGTGTTGCCGATGTGCGGCGCGGTCTGCACGACGATCTGACGCTGGTACGACGGATCGGTGAGCGTCTCCTGGTAGCCCGTCATGCCGGTGTTGAAGACGATCTCGCCGATCGTCTCGCCGACCGCACCATAGGACTCGCCGCGGAACGTGCGGCCGTCCTCGAGGACGAGGATCGCCTCGGTGGGGCTGTCGGTGCTCGTCATGACGCCACCGCCTGAGGAGAAGCAACGATAGGCGGCAGCGGCATGACCCGGTGCTGATTGCTCGCTCGCTGGCGCTCGCTCATGGCTGGACCTCCTGGAGTTGACCGTCGAGGACGGTGGGGACGCCGCGCAGGAACGTGGCGACGACGCGACCGGGCAGCTCGCGCCCGGCATAGGGGGTGTTGCGGGACAACGATGCCGTGTCGGCCGGGACGATCGTGCGGGTGGCCTCCGCGTCGTACAGCACAACGTGGGCAGGCTCACCCACGGCGAGCGGCCGGCCGTGGCCACCACCCACGCGACTGATGCGCGCCGGAGCGGCCGACAGCCGTTCGGCGACCTGCTCCCACGTCAGCAGGCCGGTGTCGACCATGGTGTGCTGGACGACCGAGAGCGCGGTCTCGAGGCCGATCATCCCGAAGGCGGCCGCCGACCACTCGCACTCCTTGTCCTCCATGGGGTGGGGGGCGTGGTCGGTCGCGACGATGTCGATCGTGCCGTCGGCGAGCCCCTCACGGACTGCGGCCACGTCGTCGGCCGTGCGCAGGGGCGGGTTGACCTTGTAGATCGGGTCGTAGCCGCGCACCAGGTCGTCGGTCAGCAGCAGGTGGTGGGGCGTGACCTCGGCCGTGACGTCCCAGCCCTTGCTCTTGGCCCAGCGGACGATCTCGACCGAGCCACGCGTCGAGAGGTGGCACACGTGCAGGCGCGAGCCGACGTGGGCCGCGAGCACGCAGTCGCGCGCCACGATGGCCTCCTCCGCGGCGGCGGGCCAGCCGGTCAGGCCGAGCTCGCCGGACACGAGGCCCTCGTTCATCTGTGCGCCCTCGGTGAGACGCGGCTCCTGGGCGTGCTGGGCGACGACGCCGTCGAACGCCTTGACGTACTCCAGGGCGCGACGCATCAGCACGGCGTCGGAGACGCACTTGCCGTCGTCGGAGAAGACGCGGACGTTCGCGGCGGAGTCGGCCATCGCACCGAGCTCGGCAAGCTGCGTGCCCCCGAGGCCCACCGTGACGGCGCCGATCGGCTGCACGTCGCAGTAGCCGCCCTCGCGGCCCAGGCGCCAGACCTGCTCGACGACGCCTGCGGTGTCGGCGACGGGATCGGTGTTGGCCATCGCGTGGACGCACGTGAAGCCGCCACGAGCCGCGGCCTGGGTGCCCGTGAGCACCGTCTCGGCGTCCTCGCGACCCGGCTCACGCAGGTGGGTGTGAAGGTCGACCAGGCCGGGCAGTGCCACGAGACCCGTGGCGTCGACCTCGGTCGCCCCGTCGACGGTGAGGTCGGTGCCGATCGCGGTGATGAGACCGTCCTCGATCGCGATGTCGGTCGGCTCTCCGCCCAGGATCTTCGCCCTGCGGATGACATAGCTCGTCATGAGCCCTCTCCCTCCTCGTTCGTGGCCCCGCTGACCAGCAGGTAGAGCACGGCCATGCGGACCGCGACACCGTTCGTGACCTGCTCCACGATGACCGAACGTCCGGAGTCGGCGACGTCGGCCGTGATCTCCATGCCGCGGTTCATGGGACCGGGGTGCAGGACGATCGCATGGTCGGGCAGGCGGTTCATGCGGGTCGTGTCGAGCCCGTAGCGCCGGCTGTACTCGCGGGCGCTCGGGAAGTAGGAGGCGTTCTTCCGCTCGTGCTGGACGCGCAGCATCATGATCGCGTCAGCGCCCTCGAGAGAGTCGTCGAGGTCGTAGGACGTCCGGACCGGCCAGGCGTCGATGCCGACGGGCAGCAGGGTCGGCGGCGCCACGAGCGTGACGTTCGCGCCGAGCGTGTGCAGCAGGAGGGCGTTCGACCGGGCCACGCGGCTGTGCAGGACGTCGCCGACGATCGTGACGTTCTTGCCTGCCAGGTCACTGCCGGTGCCGCCGTCCGGCATCAGGTGTGAGCGCATCGTGAAGGCGTCGAGCAAAGCCTGGGTGGGGTGCTCGTGGGTGCCGTCGCCGGCGTTGACGACCGCACCGTTGGTCCAGCCGGCCGCCGCCAGCCGGTGCGGCGCGCCGGAGAAGTGGTGGCGGATCACGACGGCATCGGCGCCCATGGCCTGCAGGGTCAGCGCGGTGTCCTTGAGGCTCTCGCCCTTGGAGACGCTCGAGCCCTTGGCCGAGAAGTTGATGACGTCGGCGCTCAGGCGCTTGGCCGCCGCCTCGAACGAGATGCGCGTACGCGTGGAGTCCTCGAAGAAGAGGTTGACGACGGTACGGCCCCGCAGCGTCGGCAGCTTCTTGATGGGGCGCTGGGCCACCCCGAGCAGCTCGGCCGCGGTGTCGAGCACGCGGACGGCGTCGTCGCGGCTCAGGTCGCCCGCACTCAGCAGGTGCTTCTTCACGCGGCACCTCCCGCAACGGAGCCCACGATGCCGACGGCGTCCTCGACGTCGTCGGTCTCGGAGAGCCGGACCCGCACCTTCTCGGTCAGCGCCGTAGGCAGGTTCTTTCCCACGAAGTCGGCGCGGATCGGGAGCTCGCGGTGGCCCCGGTCGATCAGCACGGCCAGCTGGACCGCGCGCGGGCGGCCGAGGTCGCCGAGGGCGTCCAGGGCAGCACGGATCGTACGCCCGCTCATGAGCACGTCGTCGACGAGCACGACGATCTTGTCGTCGACGTCATCGGGCGTCTCGGTGTGCGCGAGCGCCCGGGCCGGCTTGAGGCTCAGGTCGTCGCGATACATCGTGACGTCGAGCGCACCGGAACGAATCTCACGCCCCTCGACCTCGCCCATGCGGCGGGCGATGCGCCGTGCCAGCGGGACTCCGCGCTTCGGGATGCCCAGCAGGACGACCTCGGCCGAGCCGTGGTTGCGCTCGAGGATCTCGTGCGTGATGCGCGTCAACGCCCGGGATATCTCACCGGCGTCGAGGACGGTACGGACCGGGTCCGTGGCAGCATCGGAAACGTCGTCAGGCGTGGCCATGCTGACCTCCTTCTCCGCCTCACGGGACGGCCGTTAAAGGATGTCGATGTTCGGCGGTCAGCCTACCAGCGGCCAGGCCCCGTCCGACGCGGCGTCAGGGTCGCTCGCGCGCCCCCGGGCGCGGCAGAGTCCATTCGAACCGGATCGCCAGGACGCGCAGCACGAACGTGACCGCGACGGCCGACCACCGCGCGACGTCGCGGTCCAGGTCGGCCGCGTCCAGGGCCACGAACAGGACCGAGCCGGCGATCGCGCTGAGGGCGTAGACCTGGCCCACCAGCACGAGCGGACGCTGCCCAGCCAGGACGTCCCGGATCACGCCGCCCCCGACGCCCGAGACGACGCCGAGCAGCACGGCCACGTCCCGTTCGACCCCCGCGGACAGGGCGAGGGTCGTGCCGAGGACCGTGAAGACCGCCAGGCCTGCCGCGTCGGCGACCAGCACGACGCGAAGACTGTCCGGCTCGTGCTGGGGCCTCCAGTGCGAGACCGCGATCACGACGAAAGACGTGACCAGCGCGACCCAGATCGGCCACGGCTCGGCGACCCAGCCGACCCCGCCGCCGATCAGCAGGTCGCGGATCGTGCCGCCCCCGATCGAGGTGATCGTCGACAGGACGACGATGCCGAGCCAGTCCATCCCGGCCCGCACCGCGACGGCAGCGCCGGAGAGCGCGAACGCCACGAGACCCACGAGCTGTAGGCCCGCGAAGGCGTCGATGTCCGGCACGCCCCGCACGCTAGTCGACCGCGACGGTGCCGTCGACGCGTCGGATCGCGACGGTCGGTGCGGGGCGGAGGCGCGCCGCGTCAGCAGCTGACGAGCGCCTGGCTCAGGAGATCGTTGAAGACGTTCTGGCCATGGGCGTTGGGGTGCACACGGTCCGAGGCCGTGAGCTCCGGGTGCTGGCTGGCGAGCGCGTTCCAGTCGACGAGCCGGACGTTGTCGTGCGCCGCCGCGACCTGCTGGACCGCCTGGACGGCCTGGTCCGACCACGCATGGCCCGGCACCGACGGGGTCACGAGGGCGACCTGACGGCCCGCCAGCTCGTTCGAGACGAGGCTGTCGAGATCGGCGGCGTCGATCGCGCCGTTGGTGCCCGTGGCGATGACGACGGTGGGCTGCAGCTGACCGGCAGCCGCCACCTGGCGGAGAGCGCCGACGACATCACGGTACTGCCAGCCGACCGTCGCGACGGCGACCGAACCCGGACGCCGGGCCATCAGCACGGGGGCGATCGCGACCGTGACCGAGTCGCCGAACGCCGTGACGGGCGATCCCTCGGCGACCGGCTGGCACGCCCGGGTGGCTGCACTCGGCGCGGGCTCCGGAATCGGCTCCGGCCGCGACTCGATGTCGTCGACGGAGTCGATCACGACCTCCTGGCCGACGCGCAGCATGTTCTCGACGTCGGACTCGGCGGGCGCTTGCCACATCGCGGCACCGGCGAGCACGAACGCGAAGGCGGTGGCCGCCGCGATGAACCGGGACCGCCGTGCCCCACCGGCGCTGCTGTCGCGCAGGGCCGAGCGCCACCGGCGCAGCGTCGCGCCGATCCCGTCGCGGCACATCGGCACCTCGACCCATCGGTAGGAGATCGCCGACACGGCGACCGCGACGGCCACTGCGAGACATCCCGCGACCTCGGCGTCGGTGGGCGGAGCCAGACGCACGGCGAACACGATGAGCGGCCAGTGCCAGAGGTACAGCCCGTACGACCGCTCCCCCAACCAGCGCAGAGGCGCCCAGCCCAGGACGCTCGCGACGGGACCGGGATTGGCCGCAGCATGGATCACGGCGACCGATGCGAGCGAGGCGAGGCCCAGGCCGCCGAGGAAGTTCGCATCACTGTTCCAGGCGACGAGCACGGCAAAGGCAGCGATGCCCGCCAGGCCCAGCGCGCCGAGCAGCGTCCGTCGCCGCGTGGCGCTCGCCGGTTTCGGCTCGCCCGCGGACGGGCGGAGCAGGTGCGACGCCGTGCTCAGCGCCAGTGCGGAGCCCAGGAGCAGCCCGAAGGCGTGCGAGTCCAAACCCATGTAGGCCCGGTTGGGGTCGCCGCCGCGGTACCAGAACGCCATCAGGGCGATCGAGACAAGCGCGAGTGCCGCGACGGCGTAGAGCGACACCCGCCGCTTCAGCACCACGAGCGCGGCGAGCAGGAGGAGCGGCCAGAGGACGTAGAACTGCTCCTCGATCCCGAGCGACCAGAGGTGGTTGAGCAGGGGCGGGAGGTGCTGGTCGGAGTAGGACCAGCCCTGGTGGATCTGGATCCAGTTGCTGGTCCAGGTGAGGGCACCCACGACCTGGCTGCGCAGGCCCGAGCCCGTCTC
>JAHEXN010000313.1 GCA_023252095.1 Actinomycetes bacterium
ACCGGTGGCACCTGCGCTGTTGCGGTGACCGGCTGGCGGGCATACCGTGCGAGGACTGTGACGGGGAGCACGTTCCCGTCGACTTCGGGGGAGGTCTGATGAGGTTGCGGCCGACGACGGGACGCCGACAGCTCGCGGTGACGACGAGCCTGGTGCTCGCCGGAACGCTGCTCACGGCCTGCGGTGGAGGCAGCGGCAAGCCGACACTGACCTGGTACATCAACCCCGATGGCCAGGAGACGCTGAACCAGCTCGCCGAGGACTGCAGCACCGACGAGTACGACATCCAGATCCGGCTCCTGCCCTCCAGCGCGACCGACCAGCGCACCCAGCTGGCCCGTCGCCTCGCCGCCGGGGACGACTCGACCGACCTCATGAGCCTCGACCCGGTCTTCGTGCCGGAGTTCGCCAGCGCCGGATGGCTCGAACCGTTCACGGGCGACCTCGCCGACCAGGTGCTCGACGACGACGTGCTCGAGGGCGCCGCCCAGACCGTCACGTGGGAGGACGAGGTCGTGGCCGCGCCGCAGTGGTCGAACACCCAGCTCCTCTGGTACCGCAAGTCGCTCGCCGAGGCCGCCGGTCTCGACATGACCCAGCCCGTCACGTGGGACCAGGTCATCGACGCCGCCGCCGACAACGACGCCACGGTCGGCGTCCAGGCCAACAAGTACGAGGCCTACGTCGTCTGGATCAATGCCTTGATCCAGGGAGCCGGCGGCAACATCCTGGACCCCGACACGGTCGAGGACGGGCGCGACGCGAAGGTCACGATCGACTCCGACGCGGGCAGGGCTGCGGCTGCCGTGATCCAGAAGCTCGCCGACTCCGGTGCCGCCCAGGCCGACTTCACGACCTCGAACGAGGGCACGAGCCTGGGGCAGATGTACCCCGAGAACGGCCCTGGCGAATTCATGACCAACTGGACCTTCGTCTACCAGAACTACGCCGGCCAGATCGGCGATCCGGGCGGCCCGGCCGACGAGGCCGAGCTCGAGGACCTCGGGTACGCGCGCTACCCCCAGACCGTCGCGGGTGAGGAGTCCAAGCCCCCCATCGGCGGCATCACCATCGGGGTCGGCGCGTACTCCAAGCACCTGGACTTCGCCCAGGAGGCAGCCGTTTGCGTCTCGAGTCCCGAGGCCCAGACCCAGCTGGCCGTCAACGAGGGGCTCATGCCGTCGCGCCAGTCGGTCTACGACTCCGACGAGCTCAAGGAGGCCTACCCCGCTGACCTGCTGGAGCTGTTCAGCACCAGCGTCGACACCGGTGGCCCGCGACCGAAGAGCGCCTTCTACAGCCAGATCTCCAGCGCAATCCAGGACCGGTGGCACTCCCCCACGTCTGTCGACCCGAGCACGACACCCAAGCGTTCCGCGGAGTTCGTGGCGGACATCCTGAGCGGGGAGGCACTGCAGTGACCACGACAGAAGCCCCTCGATCCCGGAAGTCTCCGGCGCAGAAGCCGCCCGTGTCCGACCGCGCCCGTGCCGAGAACTCGCTGGCCCGCAAGCTCGTCGCACCGGCCATCGTGCTGATGCTGTTCGTCACGGCGTTCCCGATGCTGAACGCGCTCTACCTGTCGGTCTTCGACTATTCGCTGACGGCGCCTGACGACCGTGCGTTCGTCGGGGCATCCAACTACCTGACAGCCCTGACCGACGCGCTCTTCTGGAAGACAACCGCCAACACCGTCATGATCATGGTCGTCACGGTGTTCTTCGAGCTCGTGATCGGCTTCGTCTTCGCGCTCGTGATGCACCGCCTGATCTTCGCGCGCGGGATCGTGCGGACCTCGATCCTGATCCCGTATGGCGTCATCACGGTGGTCTCGGGCTTCGCCTGGCAGTTCGCCTTCTCCAACAACAACGGCTTCGTCAACGGTTGGCTGCCGTTCATCGGCGACGACTTCAACTGGTTCGCCCAGTACGACTCCTCCATGATCGCGATCATGGCGTCGGAGATCTGGAAGACCACGCCGTTCATGTCCCTGCTGCTGCTGGCTGGCCTGGCGCAGGTCTCCGAGGACATGATCGAGGCCGCCAAGGTCGACGGCGCGACGTGGTTCCAGCGGCTGTTCAAGGTGATCCTGCCCAACATGCGCGGCGCGATCATGGTCGCGGTCCTCTTCCGCGCACTCGACGCGTACCGCATCTTCGACAACATCTTCGTCATGACCGCCGGTGCCAACGACACCGAGTCGATCTCGTTCCTGACCTACAGCCAGGTCATCGAGCAGTTCCAGCTCGGCATGGGATCTGCCCTGTCGGTGCTGCTGTTCCTCTCGGTGCTGGTCGTGGCATTCCTCATCGTGAAGGTGTTCCGGGTCGACCTCGCCGACGCCAGGCAGGAGAGCTGACATGGCACTGACGGGCAAGAACAAGGAACGCGCCCAGCGCGTCGGCATGGGTCTGGGCGTGGCCCTCGTCCTCGGCTGGTGCCTGCTGCCGGTCGTGTGGATCGTCTCGCTCTCGTTCAAGTCGCAGCAGGCCGTCACCAACGGAAGTCCCGGCTTCCTGCCGTCCGACGGCGGCGGCGCCGGGTGGGACAACTACCAGCAGGTGCTCCAGGACGGCGACTTCCTCCTGGCGATCCGCAACTCCGCGATCGTGTCGCTGAGCGCCACGATCTTGTCGGTGGCCATCGCGACCCTCGCGGCCTACGCGATCGCCCGGCTCGAGTTCAAGGGCAAGCGCTTCGTCCTCACGACGGCCCTCGTCATCGCGATGTTCCCCGTGGTCTCGCTCGTGGGCCCGCTGTTCGACATGTGGCGCACGCTGCACCTCTACGACACGCTCCCCGGCTTGGTGATCCCCTACATCTCGTTCACGTTGCCGCTCGCGATCTGGACGCTGTCGGCCTTCTTCCGCGAGATCCCGTGGGAGATGGAGCAGGCCGCCCAGGTCGACGGTGCGACCGCGTGGCAGGCGTTCCGCAAGGTCATCGTGCCGCTCGCGGCACCGGGCGTCTTCACCGCAGCGATCCTGACGTTCTTCTTCGCGTGGAACGACTTCGTCTTCGGGATCTCGCTGACGTCGACCGAGCAGGCCCGCCCCATCCCCGCGGCCCTGTCCTTCTTCGTCGGGCAGGACCCGTTCAACCGTCCCGCGTCGCTCCTGGCGGCCGGTGCCGTCGTCGCCACGGTCCCGATCGTGGTGCTTGTCCTGTTCTTCCAGCGCAAGATCGTCGCCGGCCTGACCGCCGGCGCAGTGAAGGGTTGATTCATGGCCAC
>JAHEXN010000073.1 GCA_023252095.1 Actinomycetes bacterium
CCGTCTGGTCAGCCTGCTGTCCGCGACGCTCCTGGCCGCCTTCCTCGTGGTAGTCCCGACCCCGGCGCAGGCCGCGCCGCTCCTCGGCCCGTGCGCGGAGCTCATCACGTTCGACAGCGACAACGCCGGGTGGCGGTTCGCGACGGTGCGGGCCAACATGACCGTGGTCACCGGTCCCACGGCCGTGGGATGGAACGCGACCCAGGGCAACCCGGGCGGTGCGCTCGGCACGACCGATCCCGACGGGAACTGGAGCGAGGTGTGGTCGCCCCCGCTCGCCGCGAACGGCTACGACACCGACTACAGCAACCTGATCGACGGCACGATCCAGTTCGACTACCGCAACGACACGGGCATCGGCTACAACCTGTACCTCGCGGTGTGGAACACCACGGGCGAGCGCATGTACTTCAACTTCCGTCCGCAGATCACGAACTCCCAGGCGTGGAACCGTGTGCGCGTGCCGATGGATCCCACGCTGTGGCGCACGGGGTTCAACAACACCGTCGGCGTCAACATGGCGTCGCCGGCTCCGACCGCCGAGACCTTCGAGTCGATCGTGTCCGACGTCGACCGCTTCGTGATCTCGGTCGAGGGTCGCAACGGTCCCGACACGAGCTTCATCGACAACTTCGGCGGCTCGTGCGAGGACCAGGGCGACGCCCCGGCGTCGTACGGCACGACGGGCGGCGAGGCGGCGGCCCACACCCTGGTCGACTACGACGAGACCGCGGGCACGGCCGGGCTCTCGCTCGGCGCGCGGGTCGACCACGAGCCCGCCGGTCAGCCTGGTGCGGGCGCCGACGGCGACGACCTGACGGGCGTGGCCGACGAGGACGGCGTCGCCGACCCGATCGTCGTGATCGGTGACGTCGCCACCACGGTGCCGGTCGACGTCACGAACGACACTGACGTGCCGGCGACCCTCGTGGGCTGGGTCGACCTCGACGGCAACGGCACGTTCGACGCCGACGAGCGGTCCGCCCTCGTGACGGTCCCGGCCTCGTCCGGCGCGACGACGCAGCAGGTCGTGCTGCCCGCGGGCGCCGCGCTGACGCAGGACACGTACGCCCGTCTCCGTCTCTTCAGCGGCGTCGTCGCGGCACCGCTGCCGACCGGGCCCGCCGTCGGTGGGGAGGTCGAGGACCACGTCGCCCTCGCGGCGAGCGACCCCGGACTCAGCCTCGTCAAGGAGGGCGAGCTCGACGACGCGAACGACAACGACCTCGCCGACGTGGGCGAGACCGTCAGGTACACGTTCACCGTGACCAACACCGGCAACACGCCGCTCACCGGCGTCACGATCGACGACCCGCGCCTGCCCACGGGCATCACGCCGGCGACGCAGAACCTGCCGTTCGGCGCCGTCCGCACGTTCACCGGCACGTACACCGTGACGCAGGCCGACATCGACGCCGGCTCGGTCCTCAACGCGGCCACCGCGTCGGGTGACGATCCCTCCGGCACCCCGGTCGACTCGCTCGAGTCGACCGACGAGCTGCCGACCCCGGACCGCGACCCCGAGCTCAGCCTCGTGAAGACCGGCACGCTCCAGGACGCCAACGACAACGACCTCGCCGACGTCGGCGAGACCGTGACGTACGCGTTCGAGGTCGAGAACACCGGCAACGTCACGGTCACCGACGTCGCGATCACCGATCCGCGCGTCACCGGGCTCAGCCCCGCGACCGTCACGCTCGCCCCCGGCGCAGTCCAGACCTTCACCGCTGCCCCGTACGTCGTGACCCAGGCCGACGTGAACCGCGGCGAGGTCTACAACTCCGCGACCGCCGGCGGCACCTCCCCGCTGGGACCGATCTCGAGCCCGCCCTCCGAGGAGCGCATCGACACCCCGGACCCCGACCCGGGCCTTGAGCTGGAGAAGACCGGCGCACTCACGACCGACGTCAACGGCAACGGCTTCGCCGACGTGGGCGACACGCTGACCTACACGTTCGAGGTCGAGAACACGGGCAACGTCGACCTCGCCGACGTCAGCGTGGTCGATCCGCGCGTGCCGACCACGAGCCCGGCCAGCCAGGACGTCGCAGCCGGCGCAACCGTCAGGTTCAGCGGCACGCTCGTCGTGGCCCAGGCCGACGTCGATGCCGGCGTCGTCCGCAACTCCGCCACGGTCGAGGGCACGTACGAGGGTCCTGACGGCGACGTCCCGGTCGAGTCGCCGCCGGACACGTTCGACCTCGACACCGCCCCACCGGTCCCGGGCCTCGAGATCGAGAAGACGGGAACGCTCGACGACACCACCGGCAACGGCGTGGCCGACGTGGGGGAGGTCGTCGCGTACACGTTCCTCGTGTCCAACATCGGCAACACGACGCTCGTGAACATCGCGGTGGACGACCCCCGGGTCGCGGGCCTCGCGCCGGCGACGGCGACCCTGCTGCCCGGTCAGGACACCACGTTCGCGGCCGATCCCTACGTCGTGACCCAGGCCGACGTCGACGCCGGGGTCGTCGCCAACAGCGCGACGGCGAGCGGCAACGTGCCCAACGGACCCGAGACGACCTCGCCGCCGGACACGTTTGACCTCGACACCGTCCCGCCGGCCCCTGATCTCGAGATCGAGAAGACGGCCTCGCTCACGGACGCGAACAGCAACGGCACCGCCGACGCGGGTGAGCAGATCGTGTACTCGTTCCGGGTCACGAACACCGGCAACGTGACCCTGGCCGACGTCACGGTCGTCGACGACCGCATCGCCGGACTCGTGCCCGGCTCGATCGACACCCTGGCCCCGGGCGTCTCGGCGAGCTTCGTCGCCGACGCCTACGTCGTGACGACCGCGGACGTGGCCAGCGGCGGCGTCACCAACGTCGCGACCGCCACGGGCACGCCGCCGGGATCGACCGACCCGATCGAGTCCGTTCCCGACGAGGTCGTCACCGCGGTCACCCCGCCGCCTCCGGGCAGCGGCGACGGTGGACTGCTGCCGTCGACGGGTGCCGCACTCGCGTGGATGTCGCTGCTCGCGGCCCTCGTGGCCGCCGGCCTGGGCCTCGTGATGCTGCGTCGACGCTCGACCGGCCTGCACGCCGCCTGACATCGGGGGGCGCCCCCACCGCGCACCCGCGTGGTGGGGGCGACTCGGGGCGCGCTCGACCCTGGCACGTCCCCCGATGCGTGACGGCGTTCTCCACGCCGACCCGTCTCCCTCCCTGTTTCGCGGCGTTCAGTAGTGAACTTCGCGGTGCGGGCAGGCTCCCCGGTACTTGAGGCGGCAGCGGAGGCGCCGCAGGGCCTTCTTCATGACTCAACGGTAGGTCGGTCGCGGGTTCACGGAGAAGGGCCGGAAGCCCTGTGCGGACGTGACCTGCGCAACGTTCCTCATGTCGCACAGCGGGGGTGAGGACGGACACCTAGGGTTGACCCCCATGCGGACATGGGCGGTGCGAGGCGTGCTGCTCCTCGTGCTCACCGCCCTCCTGGTCCTCGCGGTCGCGGGCCAGTCGCGCATCAGCGGTCCCGTCGTGTTCGAGATCGTCAAGGACCAGCACGGGGTGCACCTGAGCGATCTCGTCGCGTTCGGCATCTGGGTGCTCGGCGTCGGCGCGCTCACGCGCGTGAAGTAGCCCCGCACCGCTGGCCGCGGGGCGAGAGGCACGGGTGAGTGCACGGGTGAATGTGCCGCATCTGGTCCGGAAGGACGGTGCGCCGACACTACGTTCGGGCCCGACGGCAGTCGTGGTTGGGAGACCTGCGCGCCGTCGTTCCGCTGTGCCTGAGGGAGAGAGAACCCATGAACGACGTCCTGCGCGCCCTGCTGCGCCGCGATCCGGCCCCCCTGCGTCGACGGTCGGCCCGACCGCGCCGCACGCTGCCGCTCCTGCTCGCGAGTGCGCTGGCGATGACCGCCGTCGTGCTGCCGAGCCCCGTGCTCGCCGCGCCGAACCCCGGCATCGTCGTGAGCGACGTCGTCA
Source organism: Actinomycetes bacterium (assembly GCA_023252095.1). GTDB lineage: Bacteria > Actinomycetota > Actinomycetes > Propionibacteriales > Nocardioidaceae > Aeromicrobium. The sequence goes on from JAHEXN010000073.1 coordinate 3,939, forward strand.
TCACCCACGGCGAAGGCGGTCCTGCCACGGTGGGCGACGTCCTGACGGTGGAGGGATCGTGGGACGCCTCGGCGGCCGACCCGACGCCGGGTGACACCTTCACGATCGGTCTGCCCCCGGAGCTGGGCTTCGAGCAGCCCGTGCCGTTCCAGCTGTTCGGCGGCGAGGGGATGGTGTGGGGCAACTGCCTGACCGACCCCGCCACGTCGATCGCGACCTGCACGCTCACCGACGCCGTCGCGACCGCGCCGGAGCTCGTCCTCGGCACGTTCCTGTTCGAGGTCGACGCCGTGCTCGTCACGACCGAGGAGGAGGTCACGTTCGACCTCAACGGCGTCGTGACGGCAGTCGACCTGCCCGGCACGGGTGGCATCGACGACGGCATCACGGTGCCCGACGCCTGGACCAAGTCCGGCGTGCTCAACTCCGACAAGTGGTCGATGACCTGGACGATCGATCTTCCCGGCTCGCGGCTGGCCGGCCACGACGTCGTCAACGTCCTCGACGACCTCGGCGACAACCACGTCCTGTGCGCCGATCCCGAGCTGACCGTGAACACCGTCCGCGGCTCCACCGTCGTCGACGTGTCGGGCCTCGGTGCGATCGACGCCGACGTCGTCGCGCCCCACGACTTCGGCATCGTCCTGACGGCGCCGGATGCCGGATTCGACCGCAACGTGACGTACCGCGTCACCTACCGCACGTGCACGCCCGACGGACAGATCGACCCCCGTGGCACGGAGTACACGAACCAGGCCACGGTCGACGTCTGGGGCGAGAGCTCCGGCGTCATCGGCGTCACGCAGGACTGGGAGTTCACGGCCGGCGTCGACAAGTCCGGCAGCGTCCTGGGTGGCACGAACCGCGACGGGCTGATCCAGTGGACCGTCACGGTCTCCGGTGACGAGCTCGTCGGCAAGCAGGACTTCACCTTCAGCGACCAGCTCACGGGGGAGCACGCGCTCTGCACCGACTCCAGCGGCAACCCGGTCGTGCGTGGCCTGAGCATCGAGGAACGGTACGGACCCACGAACCAGGTGTCCCGCACGATCGGCACCGACCTGCTCGCGCGCACCACGACGAGCGCGACGGCCACGTCCTTCGCCGTCGACTTCGACGTCGTGGCGGGCTCGGACTTCGCGTTCCGTCCGCTCGACCACCTCTACCTGATCCGCTACCAGACGTGTGCGACGACCGACGGTCTCCCGGAATCCGGCACGGCGTTCGGCAACACCGCGTCCGTCGACGGCACGATCGACGCCGGCCAGGCCGTCGTCCCGGGTCGGAGCGAGGGCAAGGGCGGCAGCATCAGCTCCGCCGCCGTCACGGTCGACGGCGTCACGTACCTGCCCCAGACGACCCTCGGCTGGAACATCACGGTGCCCGGCCAGGAGCTCGCGGCGATCGAGGGTGACCTCACGATCACCGACGAGATCGTCGGCACCCACCAGGTCTGCGGCACCGGCGACGTCGTCGCCTCGCGCCTCGGCCTGCGCATCGAGGCACGCGACCAGATCCAGAACGGCGGCCTCGCGACGGTCGACCTGACCGACTCGGCCCAGGTCGAGCTCGACGGCACCACCGTCACGATCACGCTGCCCGAGCCCACGCTCGCGCAGCCCGGCGGCGGCACCGCGACGGGCTTCAGCCGCGAGTACCAGTACGTCGTGCGGTACCTGACGTGCACCACGAGCGGCGGCATGGACGCCCCCGGCACGACGTACAGCAACTCCGCGACGGTTGCCGGGAAGTCGTACACCTCGTCCATCACGCAGCAGAACCGCGGCAGCGGCACGGGCCAGGGCGTGACCCGCGGCTCGATCGCGGTCGCCAAGAACCTCGCCGACACGCCCGGCGCGGCGTTCGTGCCCGACGACACCGTCTTCACGGTGCACGTGCGCGAGATCGACCCGACCGGGACGCCCCAGATCGAGTACGACCTCGCGGTGCCGCTCGACGGCGGGCCCGTGAGCGGCCCGAACGCGCGTGGCACGGGATGGACCGCCGAGCTCTCCGAGCCCACGATGCCGTCGGTGCCCGGTGTCACCTTCGGGGCGCCGTCGTTCACGGCCACGCCGGGTGTCACGGTCTCGGCCGACGGCACGACCGCGATCGCCTCGCTCGCCCCCGGCACGAACGTCGAGGTAGGACTGACCAACACGGCGCTGCTCGGCCAAGTCGAGATCACCAAGACTCTCGAGGGCCCGGCCGCGAGCCAGGTCGCGGCCGACCGGACGTACCCCGTCACGGCGAAGATCGACACGAGCGCTCTCGGGGCAGGGTTCCCGGCCCAGCCCGACCGGCTCGTCGACGTGAAGCCCGGCGTCCCGGTGGTCCTGACCGACCTCCCGATCGGGGCGACGGTGACCTTCAGCGAGACGCTGCCGCTCGACGACGACGTGTTCACGTGGTCGCCCGCGGTCATCTCGCCGGAGTCCCTCCAGGTGCAACCGGCCCACGCCACGACGCCCGCCGCCGTCTCGGTCACGAACCGTGTCGAGCGCACCGTGGGCACGTTCGCCGTGAGCAAGTCCGTGTCGGGTGCGCAGGCCGCGAACCCTGCCGTGCCGGACGACGTCACCGTGACGGCTCACTGGGACGACGCGGGGACCCCGCGGTCGAAGGTCCTGACGGTGCCCACCGACGGCACCCCGGTCGCGTTGGGCGAGAACCTGCTGATCGGCACGGAGGTCACGCTGACCGAGACGGCTCTCACGGACGGGTCCTCGATCGCGTGGGCCGCTCCGCAGTGGTCGGGTCCCGGCGTCGCGGTCGACGGCGCGTCCGCGGTCGTCACGATCGGACGCACGGCCGACGCCGTCGTCCAGATCGACAACCACGCCGCGACCTCCACGGCCGGGCTCAGCCTGGTCAAGCGCGTCTCGGGCGAGGCCGCCGGCGAGGTCGACCCGTAGACCCGCTTCCCGGTCACGGTGACCTGGACCGATGCCGCGGGCGACCCGCAGGAGCGCAAGCTCACGATCGGCACGACCGAGCCGACCGAGCTCGGCGAGGTGCTGCCGGCCGGCACCGTCGTGACGGTCACCGAGGGCACGCGGCCCGAGCAGCCCACCGTCATCTGGGACTCCATCGTGATCAGCGGAACCGGCGTCACCGACGCAGGCGACGGGAGCGCCACGGTCGTGGTCTCGGACCAGCAGGACGACGTCTCTCTCGTCACGGTCGTGAACGAGGCCACCTGGGCCCCCGGCACGTTCTCCCTCGCCAAGCAGGTCGAAGGCGTGCGGCTGGACCACGCGGACGTGCCGGACCTCGTCACGGTCGTCGCGTCCTGGGTCGACGAGAACGACGAGCCGCAGTCGACCGAGGTCGAGCTGCCGACCGACGGCACCGAGGTGGCGTTCGGCGCCGACCTGCCGCACGGCACCGAGGTGCTGCTGACGGAGCTGGCTCCGGACGACTCGGTCAGCTTCACGTGGAACCTGCCGCAGTGGTCGGGCACGGGTCTGGTCGCTCGACCCGACGGCACGGCAGTGCTGACGATCGGCGCCGCGACCGCACCGAAGGTCGACCTGCTGAACGAGGTCACCCCCGTGCTCGCGGACCTGGCCGTGACGAAGCGGCTCACGGGTGACGGCGCCCCCGCGCTGCCGACCGGGTCGACGTTCCCCGTCACCGCGTCGTGGACCGACGTCCTCGGCACCGATCACGAGGTCGAGCTGCAGGTGCCCGCCGGAGGCACGGTCGTCGTGCCGGGCGTGCCGGTCGGGGTCCCCGTGACCTTGGTCGAGCGTGAGGTCGACCTGCCGGACCGCGTGCTCTGGAGCGGCGTGGCCTGGACTGCGGGCGACGACCTCGTCGAGGTCGACGGAGCGACCGACGACGTCCGGTCCGTCGTCATGGTCGGCGCCCCGTCGGTCTCGGCGGCCGACGTCGTGCTCACGAATGACCTCGACGCCGTCCCGCACCTGCCCGGAACGGGTGCCGGACTCGGGATCCGCGACGCGGGCGTCCTGGCCCTGCTGGCCCTCCTGGCGCTCGCCAGCGGCCTGGTCGTGATGCGCCGCTCGGCCCGACTCGAGGACTGAGGCGGACCGACCGGCCCTGACCCGTCCTCCGCGACGAGTCAGGGCTGGTCTCGCCGTTCAGCTGCGCAGGGCGCCGATGCCGATCACGGCGGCGAGGCCGAGGGCGCTGCGCGGGTGGTAGGCGGCGGTCCAGAGACCACCGTGTGCCGCACCGCGGTGCTCGTCCTGCCACGGCTCGTCCGACGGCGCCTGCCCGGCGCGCAGGTCGTGCACGAGCAGCGCCGCCATCAGCACGTTCGACGTCGCCGGGTCGAAGACCTCGACGCCGAAGCGGTGTGCACCGGCGTACGCCGCGGCGAGCGCCTTGTTCTTCACGACCGACCGGGTGCGGGTGGCGGGGGCGACGTTGAGCGAGACGCGCGCGCCGGACGCGATCGCATCGGTCGCCCGCCAGCGCTGCAGACGCTTCGCGAGTGCGTAGTTCGGGCCCTGCTGCGGCACGAGCGCGTCGCACGTGCCGAGCTCGGCGCCCGGCGGGTACTGCCGCTGCAGAAGGCGTCCACCGCTCACGACCCGCAGCGGGGTGCGCGCGGCCGACGTGAACGAGCGGCGCCGGTACTTGGCCTCGGCGTTCGCGATGTCCTCGGCGTCGACGACGTACACGTCGGTGGGCGTGGCCAGGAACGACAGACCCGTGTCCGGACGCTCCTTCAGGAGGTGGTCCGCGAGCGCGTCGGCGGCCATCGAGACCAGCACGTGCGTGGCGCCGTCGGCGTAGCAGTAGTTGCCGAGCACGAGCCGGCCCGGAAGGTGGTCGAGCCACTCGGCGATGGCCGGGAGGTCGACCAACAGGTCGGCGCCGGTGTCGGCCGACGCCTTCGTGACGATGCGCGCCGGCAGGTGGGTGCGGCCGGCCCCCTCGGTGGCCTGCTCCACGAGGCGGTCCTGCAGGTCCGTGCGCGGAAGGTCGATCGCGACGGTCTCCGCGCCCCAGTGCTGCAGCGCCCGCAACGGACCCATCTCCGCGCCAGCACCCAGCACGACGACGGTGTCGCCCTCGAGCCGCAGCCACTCGGGATTCGCCATGACGGTGCGGATCGCGTCGACGCACGAGCTCGTGACGATGCCCCGGTCGCGCCAGTCGACGAGCTGCGCGTCGAGCGCCTCGCCCCGCAGCCGCTCACCGCGGTACGGGACCGACAGCTCGGTCTCCGGCTCGGCGGTGCCCGTGACGGTGTGGGTCTTGAGCATCTGGGCGAGCGGGGCGGAGTCGATCGCCTCCGGGAGCGGGACGTCGCCGAACAGCATCTGGTCCTGGGCCGAACGGATGCCGTCGTGCGCGATCTGGCGCGCTGCGGTGGCGTCGCCGATGCCGGCCTGGACCGCGCGGACGTAGTGCGTCAGGTAGTGACGGCGCCAGTTCGTCTCCTGCTCGACCGCACGCGCGCCGACCGGGTCGGCCTTGCGCAGGGCGTCGGCCAGCACGTCGCGTGCCGTGGACGTCGTGCTCTCGGTCGGGAAACGCAGTCCTGCTTGGCTCATGTCGACTCCTCCGCCGTCACGGTAGGGAGCAGCCGCGGTTACTCGGAAGTCGAACTCCGTGTGACCAAACGATCCGGCCCGTTGCAGTTTCTGCTAGGAATTCCAGGGATTGTGGTCTACGGTGCAGGAAGCACGTTGGTCCGGACGAGGGATCCGGGCCCCGGGGCATCGTGACGGGAGATCACGCGTGACCGCAAGACACCTGCATCTGAGGGTCGACATCGACGCCGACCTCGCCGCCCGGGTCACCCTGGCGACGATGAAGCACGGCACGTCGGTCGCCGCGGAGGTCAGCGCCGCGCTGGCCGAGTGGCTGCGCCCCGTGTCCGTCGAGCCCGAGCAGCTCGCGACGGTCCTGCAGTTCGAGTCCCGCGGCGCCTGAGCCGCCCGTCCCGCGCCGGCAAGATCAGCCTTTCGGCCGGTGATTTCTGTCCTCTCGCTGTGACATGGTCGACGGCATGAGTGATTTCGCGATCGAGACGACCGGTCTCGTGAAGGTCTTCGGCGAGCACCGGGCGGTCGACGGCGTCGACCTGCAGGTCGCGTCCGGTGGCGTCTACGGCGTGCTCGGCCCCAACGGTGCCGGCAAGACCACGGTCATCCGCATGCTGGCCACCCTGCTCAAGCCCGACGGCGGGTCCGCGCGCGTGCTCGGCCACGACGTCGTCACCGAGTCCCAGAAAGTGCGTTCCCGCGTGGCCATGACCGGCCAGTTCGCCTCGCTCGACGAGGACCTCACGGGCCTGGAGAACCTCGTCATGCTGGCCAAGCTCTACGGCTTCCGCGGGTCCGCCGCGCGCGACCGGGCCGACCAGCTGCTCGATGCCTTCGACCTCACCGAGGCTGGCACCAAGCAGGTCAAGAGCTACTCCGGCGGCATGCGGCGACGCATCGACATCGCCGGCAGCATCGTCGTGCGCCCCGACCTGATGTTCCTCGACGAGCCCACCACGGGCCTCGACCCGCGCAGCCGCAACCAGGTGTGGGACATCGTCCGGGCCCTGGTCGGCGCCGGAACCACGGTCCTGCTCACGACGCAGTACCTCGACGAGGCCGACCAGCTCGCCGACCGCATCGCGGTCATCGACCGGGGCAAGGTCATCGCCGAGGGCACCACGGGCGAGCTCAAGGCGTCGGTCGGCACGGGTGCGCTGCGGGTGCGGGTCGCCGACCCGGCCGAGCGCGACCGCGCGGCCACCCTGCTCGCGGAGTCGCTCGGTGGCGAGCCCGTCATCGAGAAGGATCCCTACGCGCTCAGCCTCAACGTCACGTCTCCCGGCGAGGTGCCCGGCGCGCTGGTGCGCGTGCGCGAGCACGGCGTCGACATCACCGAGTTCTCGCTCGGCCAGCCCAGTCTCGACGAGGTCTTCCTCGCCCTCACCGGCGAGCACGTCTCCGACGTCGAGTCCACCGACACCGAGGTTCCGGCATGACCACCACCCCGAACGCCCCTGCACCCAAGTCATCGAGCACGGCGTCGATGGACGCCAAGGTCCGCGAGGCCGTGGGCAGCGCCGAGCGTCCCGATCCGGTCGGGCCGCTCGGGTCGTCGCTGATCTTCACGCACCGGGCCCTGCTCAAGATCAAGCACGTGCCCGAGCAGCTCTTCGACGTCACGATGTTCCCGATCCTGTTCACGCTGATGTTCACCTACATCTTCGGCGGCGCGATCGCGGGCTCCACGGGCCAGTACCTCGAGTACCTGGCGCCGGGCATCCTCGTGCAGACCGTCGTCATGATCACGATGTACACGGCCATGACGATCAACAACGACATCAAGAAGGGCGTCTTCGACCGCATCCGGTCGCTGCCGGTCTGGCGTCCCTCGCTCATGGTGGGCGCCCTGCTCGGCGACACCCTGCGCTACACGATGGCCTCGGTGGTGATCCTGGTCGTCACGATGGCGATCGGCTACCGTCCGCCGGGCGGGGTCATGGGCGTCGTGGCCGCGGTCGTGCTGCTGCTCGTGTTCTGCTTCAGCGTCAGCTGGATCTGGACCCTGCTCGGCATGAAGCTGCGCAGCCCGGAGTCGGTCATGGGCGTCTCGATGATGGTCCTGTTCCCGCTCACGTTCCTGTCGAACGTGTTCGTGCCGATCGACACGATGCCCAGCTGGTTGCAGCCGGCTGTCGAGCACAATCCCGTCTCGATCCTCGTCGACGCGGTCCGCAGCCTCATGGTCGGCGACGCCCACGGCGGCTCGATCCTGCAGGTGCTGGTCATCTCCGGCGTCCTCGTCGCGGTCTTCGGTCCCCTCACGATGCGCGCCTACTCCCGCAAGAACTGACGAGCCCCGGTTTCCCACGATGCCGCTCGAATCCCGCGTCGAGCGCACGAAGCTTCATGCGCCCGACGCGGGATTCCTGGGTGAGCCCAGGAATCCGCGCCCCCAGCGATAGCCTCGGGGTGTGGGAGCCATTCATCTGATCCGTCACGGCCAGGCCTCGTGGGGGTCCGACGACTACGACCAGCTCTCGGAGCTCGGGTACCGGCAGGCGTCCTGGCTCGGCCAGTCCTGGGAGTCGTCGGGGTTCGCGCCGACGTGGTCCGTGGCCGGCTCGATGAAGCGCCATGCTCAGACCGCAGTGGGCGTCATCGATGCGATCGACGGTGACCTCTACGACGTCGACCCGGGGTGGAACGAGTACGACCACCTGGCGTTCC
>JAHEXN010000074.1 GCA_023252095.1 Actinomycetes bacterium
GACCTCACGGCGGTCGCCCGCGAGGGAAAGCTCGACCCCGTCATCGGTCGCGACTCCGAGATCCGTCGACTCGTCCAGGTCCTGAGCCGCCGCACCAAGAACAACCCGGTCCTGATCGGCGAGCCCGGGGTCGGCAAGACCGCGGTCGTCGAGGGACTCGCGCAGCGCATCGTCGCCGGCGACGTGCCCGACAGCCTCAAGGGCCGACGGCTCATCAGCCTCGACCTTGGCGCCATGATCGCCGGCGCGAAGTACCGCGGCGAGTTCGAGGAGCGCCTCAAGGCCGTGCTCACCGAGATCAAGGAGTCCGAGGGCCAGGTCATCACGTTCATCGACGAGCTGCACACCGTTGTCGGAGCGGGAGGCGGAGGCGACTCGGCGATGGACGCCGGCAACATGCTCAAGCCCATGCTCGCGCGCGGTGAGCTGCGCATGATCGGTGCCACGACGCTCGACGAGTACCGCGAGCACGTCGAGAAGGACCCGGCGCTCGAGCGCCGCTTCCAGCAGGTTCTGGTGGGCGAGCCGAGCGTCGAGGACACGATCGCGATCCTGCGCGGCATCAAGGAGAAGTACGAGGCGCACCACAAGGTCGAGATCACCGACGCGGCCCTCGTCGCCGCGGCCACGCTGTCGCACCGGTACATCCCCGGCCGCCAGCTCCCCGACAAGGCCATCGACCTCGTCGACGAGGCCAGCAGTCGCCTGCGCATGGAGATCGACTCGAGTCCTGTCGAGATCGACGAGCTCCGCCGCAGCCTCGACCGTCTGACGATGGAGGCGCTGCACCTCGAGCACGAGTCCGACGCCGCGAGCATCGACCGGCTCGAGAAGCTGCGCGCCGAGCAGGCCGACAAGGCCGAGACCCTCCGCGCGCTCGAGGCGCGGTGGGAGGCCGAGCGCCAGACCCTGAACGCCGTGGGCGAGATCAAGGAGCGCATCGACGAGACCCGTACCGCGGCCGACCGCGCCTACCGTGAGGGCGACTTCGAGACCGCGAGCCGCCTTTTCAACGGTGAGATCCCCGCGATGGAGCGACAGCTCCACGACGCCCAGCAGGCCGAGCAGGCGGGTGCCGGGCAGGACCGCATGGTCCGTGAGGAGGTTGGTGCCGACGAGATCGCCGAGGTCGTCGCGGCGTGGACCGGCATCCCCACGGGCCGCCTGCTCGAGGGTGAGTCCGGCAAGCTGCTGCGGATGGAGGATGAGCTCGGCCGGCGCCTCGTCGGCCAGCGCACCGCGGTCACCGCGGTGTCCGACGCCGTGCGCCGCAGCCGAGCGGGCATCTCCGACCCCGACCGGCCGACGGGCTCGTTCCTGTTCCTCGGCCCCACGGGCGTCGGCAAGACCGAGCTGGCCAAGAGCCTCGCCGCGTTCCTGTTCGACGACGAGCGCGCCATGGTGCGCATCGACATGAGCGAGTACGCCGAGAAGCACAGCGTCGCCCGCCTCGTCGGCGCGCCGCCCGGCTACGTCGGTCACGACGAGGGCGGCCAGCTCACGGAGGCCGTGCGCCGCCGGCCGTACTCGGTCGTGCTGCTCGACGAGGTCGAGAAGGCTCACCCGGGGGTCTTCGACATCCTGCTGCAGGTGCTCGACGACGGTCGCCTGACCGACGGCCAGGGCCGCACGGTCGACTTCCGCCAGAGCATCGTGATCCTGACGAGCAACCTCGGGTCGACGTTCCTGACCGACCCGCAGCTCGACGACGAGGCCAAGCGGGCCGCCGTGATGGAGGCGGTCAAGGCCGCGTTCAAGCCCGAGCTGCTCAACCGGCTCGACGAGATCGTGACGTTCGACCCGCTCGGCACGGAGGAGCTCACGCACATCGTCGACCTCCAGCTCGCCTCGCTCCAGCGCCGGCTCGACGCGCGCCGGATCACGCTCGAGGTGAGCGACGCCGCGAAGGAGTGGCTGGCGCTGACGGGCTGGGACCCGGCCTACGGCGCGCGTCCGCTGCGCCGTCTGGTGCAGCAGGCGATCGGCGACCGGCTCGCGAAGGCGTTGCTGGCAGGCGAGGTCCTCGACGGCACCACGGTCCGGGTCGACCGTGACGACCACCTCGACGGCCTCACGGTGGAGCCCGCCTGAGCCGGCGGGCCGGACGGGCTCACGAAGATGACCGCGCTGGGGCCGGCGTGATGGGATGGGCGGCATGACCGAGGAGCTCCGCCGACCGACGGCCGTCACGCTGGCGTGTGCGGGCGCGGCGTTCGCGGCCGTCGTCGTGCTCACCAGCACGATCGGCCTCCTGGCCGACTGGGGCTCGTTGGAGCTCCAGGAGGTCGTCACGGAGGTCATCGACGAGGCCGGGCTCGCGGGCAGCGTCTCGCTCGAGACGGCGCTCGCCTGGCTGCACGCGTGGTTCTACGTCGTCGTGGTCCTGGCCGTCGCGGTGCTGGTCCTGGCCGTCTACACGGCGCGCGGCGACCGGCCGTCGCGCATCGCGCTCACGGTCCTGTGCGCGTTCGGTGGTCTCACCGGAGCGATGTTCGGCGCGATCCTCCCGGGCATCGTGCTGATCGCCGCCACCTTCATGCTGTGGTGGCCCGAGGCGCGCGTCTGGTTCGACCTGAAGAACGGTCGTACGCCCTCGCCGCAGCTCGTCGCACGGGCCCGCGCTCGTCAGGGGCTCGGGACTGAACGAGCCCGCGACGCCGACGTCGACGCCCTCACCGGCCGTGCGCCCCTGCCGCCTCAGCACCCCGCCCACGGCGGGCCCGGCGCGCCGCCTCCGCGGGTCTCCGGCGTCACGCCGCCGCCTCCGCACCACCCCCACCACCCCCACCACCCCGGCTACCCGTCGCCCGGGTGGGGTCCTCCGCTGCCCGTCGTGCCGCGCCGACAGGGTCTGCCCGGCACGCTCGTCGGGGCAGCCGTCACGATGATCGTGGGCAGCCTGCTCACGGCCGTCACGACGGGCTCCATCGCGTTCCTGTACCTCGTGCGGGAAGTCGCGCCGGGCGCCTACGACGAGGCCGTCAAGGGTGACGACCCCTTGCTGGACTCCGTGCCGGGCCTCGCTCGGGGAGACGACGGCGTGACCCTGGCGATCGTCGTCCTGTCGGGATTCGCCCTCGTCGCGCTGGTCGCCGTGGGCGTCGCCGCCGCGCTTCTGCTCGGTCGTCGTCGACTCCGTGTGCCGGCGCTCGCCCTGGCGCTCCTCGGCGCGGTGGCCAGCGCCCTCGTGGCCCCGAGCCTGCCCTCGGCCCTCCTGATCACCGCCGCCTGCATCGCCACCTACGTGCTGCTGCGGCACCCGTCGGTACGGCTCTGGTCGGCGTCCGGTGAGTCCCGTCACGTCGGGCCCTCCCAGATGCTGGACCAGCCCCCACGCTCGTAGACTGGACGTATGACCGATCGACAGCCGTCCAGCCCGAAGCGCCCGCACGTCGTGGTGGTCGGAGGCGGCTTCGGCGGCCTCGCCCTGGTGCGCAAGCTCAAGCGCGCCGACGTGTCGATCACGCTGATCGACCGGCACACGTACAACACGTTCCAGCCGCTGCTGTACCAGGTCGCCACCGCGAGTCTGAACCCCGGTGACATCACGTGGTTCCTGCGCGCCGTGCGAGCACGCCAGCGCAACGTGCGCTTCCTCAAGGGCATCGTCACGGGCATCGACCACGACCAGAAGCTGCTGCGCCTGCACGGTGACGTGTCGGTCTCGTACGACTACCTCGTGCTCGCGAACGGCGTCACGACGAACTTCTTCGGCACCCCGGGCGCCGAGGAGTTCGCGATCCCGCTCTACAAGCGCTCGCAGGCGCTCGAGGTCCGCGACCGCCTCTTCGAGAACCTCGAGGAGTTCGCGATCAACGGTCAGGACTCCGACCTGCGCATCGTCGTCGTCGGTGGTGGCGCCACGGGCGTCGAGACCGCGGGAGCGTTCGCCGAGTTCCGCAACAACGACATGCCCACGACCTACCCCGAGCTGGACCGCGACAAGATCCACGTCACGCTGCTCGAGATGGCACCCGACGTGCTCGGCCCGTTCCACGAGAAGCTGCGCGCCTACGCCAAGCGCTCGCTCGAGAAGCGCGAGGTCGACCTGCGCCTCAACACGGCGGTCAAGGAGGTCCGCGCCGACGGCGTGCTCGTCGAGCACGACGGCCACGAGGAGTTCCTCGAGGCCGGCATCGTCGTGTGGGCCACGGGCGTCACGGCGCACCCCACGGTGCTCGACTGGAACGTGCCGCAGGGCCGTGGCGGCCGCATCGAGGTCGACGAGCACCAGGCGGTCAACGGGCTCGAGAACACGTTCGCGATCGGGGACATCTCGATCGGCCCGTCGTCGCTCCCGCAGCTGGCCCAGCCGGCCATCCAGGGCGGCAAGCACGTCGGCCGCCTCATCAAGGCCGACCTCAAGGGCAAGCGCGCCCACGTCAAGCCGTTCAAGTACTCCGACAAGGGCACGATGGCCACGATCGGCAAGTCGTCGGCCGTCGCGGAGATCACCCACCTGCCGCGGCTCACGGGTTTCCCGGCCTGGATCATCTGGGTCGGGCTCCACGTCGCGACGCTGCTGGGCAACCGCAACCGGCTCGCCACGATGATCAACCTCGGCAGCAAGTACCTGTTCAGCGGCAGCCACAACGCGATCGTGGGCGAGACCCCGTACGTCGTGGCCAAGCACGAGATGCACATCACCCCGGCCGTCAAGAAGGCCCAGGTGCGCCGCGTCGAGGCCCGCAAGCAGGCCGAGAGCGCCGACAAGTAGCGCCGTCCGCGGCCCTCGGCGGCAGCGAAACCAGAACTGAGCGCCGACGACATCCAGACGAAACGGCCAGTCCCTAGCGTCGGAGGATGGCCCTGAGCGACGCGGATCGATCCGCCCCGAAGACCCCTGCCGCTGGCGCGTCCGATGCCGACGAGTACCTGGAGAAGCGCCAGCTCCGGACGGGCAGCGCCGGGTGGGTCCTGCTGGCCGGTCTCGGCGTCAGCTACGTCGTCTCGGGCGACTACTCCGGCTGGAACTTCGGACTTGCCGAGGGCGGCTTCGGCGGACTGGCGATCGCCTCGGTCCTCGTGGCCGGCATGTACCTGGCGCTCGTGCTGGGCATGGCCGAGCTGTCCTCGGCCCTTCCGGCCGCTGGCGGCGGGTACACGTTCGCCCGTCGGGCCCTCGGCCCCTGGGGCGGGTTCGCCACCGGGACCGCGATCCTGATCGAGTACGCGATCGCGCCGGCCGCCATCGCGACCTTCATCGGCGCCTACGTCGAGTCGCTCGGGCTGTTCGGCATCACGGACGGGTGGTGGGTCTACCTCGCGGTGTACCTGCTGTTCATCGCCGTGCACCTGGCCGGTGTCGGTGAGGCGCTCAAGGTCATGTTCGTCATCACGTCGGTCGCGCTGCTCGGTCTCGTCGTGTTCGCGATCGCCGCGATCGCCGACTTCGACGTCGCCAACCTCACCGACATCGCCCCGACCGACGCCGCCGGGGCGTCCGAGCTGCTGCCGTTCGGGGTCATGGGGATCTGGGCCGCACTGCCGTTCGCGATCTGGTTCTTCCTCGCGATCGAGGGCGTGCCGCTGGCGGCCGAGGAGACGACCGAGCCGGAGAAGAACGTGCCGAAGGGCATCATCGCGGCGATGGGCGTGCTGCTCGTGACGTGCGTGCTGTCGCTCGTGCTCGCGACCGGCGCCGGCGGCGCGGAGGCGATGTCGGCCTCCGGCAACCCGCTGGTCGAGGCGCTGAGCAACGACACCGCCGCGAAGATCGTCAACTACATCGGGCTCGCTGGCCTCGTGGCAAGCTTCTTCTCGATCATCTACGCGTACTCCCGCCAGCTGTTCGCCCTGTCGCGCGCGGGGTACCTGCCGACCTCGCTCTCGGTCACGAACTCGCGCAAGGCCCCCACGCTGGCCCTCATCGTGCCGGGGGTGATCGGTTTCGCGCTGACGTTCACGGGCGGCGGGGCGCTGCTGCTCAACATGGCCGTGTTCGGTGCCGCGTTGAGCTACGTGCTGATCATGGTCAGCCACATCGTGCTGCGGGTGAAGCAGCCCGATATGCCCCGCCCGTACCGGACCCCCGGCGGCATCGCCACGACCGGCTTCGCCCTCGTCGTCGCGGTGCTGGCGGTCGTCGCCACGTTCCTGGTCGACAGCACGGCCGCGCTGTGGTGCCTGGCGGTCTTCGCGGCCTTCCTGGCCTACTTCGGTCTGCACAGCCGTCATCACCTCGTCGCGGCCTCGCCGGACGAGGAGTTCGCGGCGCTGGCCGAGGCCTCGATGGACCTCGAGTGATCCGGCGGCACACGCTCGGCGGCACGTCCTACGTCTTCGAGGGTCTCGTCGACCTGATGGCGAAGGCGACGCCGACGCGTTCGGGCGACCAGCTCGCCGGCTGCGCGGCGGAGTCCGACGCCGAGCGGGTCGCGGCCGCGTGGGCGCTGGCCGACGAGCCACTCGCGACCTTCCTCGACGAGGTCGTCGTGCCCTACGAGTCCGACGAGATCACGCGACTCATCATCGACTCGCACGACACGGCCGCCTTCGCGCCGGTCGCCCACTTGACGGTCGGCGGGTTGCGCGACTGGCTCCTCGAGACCGCGGCACGCCCCGACTCCGCTGCGACGCTCGCGGCCGTGTCTCCGGGCCTGACGCCCGAGATGGTCGCGGCGGTCTCCAAGCTCATGCGGAACCAGGACCTCATCGCCGTGGCGGCGGCGATGCGGGTCACGACGGGCTTCCGGACGACGATCGGGCTGCCGGGCCGCATCGCGACCCGGCTGCAGCCCAACCACCCCACGGACGACCCGGCGGGCATCGCCGCCGCCACGCTCGACGGCCTGCTCATGGGTTCGGGCGACGCGGTCGTCGGGATCAACCCGGCGTCGGACTCGCCCCAGGCGACCGCGCGGCTCCTGCACCTGCTCGACGACGTGCGCCAGCGCTTCGACATCCCGATGCAGTCCTGCGTGCTCTCGCACGTCACGACGACGGTCGACCTGATCGAGCAGGGCGTGCCGGTCGACCTGGTGTTCCAGTCGATCGCGGGCACCGAGGGCGCCAACACGAGCTTCGGGGTCACGGTGGCGATGCTGCGGGAGGCCAACGAGGCGGGCCGCTCGCTCGGGCGGGGCAGCGTCGGTGACAACGTCATGTACCTCGAGACCGGGCAGGGATCGGCGCTGTCGGCCGGGGCCCACCTCGGCGTGGGAGGCCGGCCGGTCGACCAGCAGACCCTCGAGACGCGCTCGTACGGACTCGCGCGGGCGCTGGATCCCCTGCTCATCAACACGGTCGTCGGCTTCATCGGTCCGGAGTACCTCTACGACGGCAAGCAGATCGTGCGGGCAGGGCTGGAGGACCACTTCTGCGGCAAGCTCCTGGGCCTGCCGATGGGCGTCGACGTCTGCTACACCAACCACGCCGAGGCCGACTCCGACGACATGGACACCCTCGTGACGCTGCTCGGTGTCGCGGGAGCCGCGTTCGTGATCGCGGTGCCGGGCGCCGACGACGTCATGCTGGGCTACCAGTCCCTCTCGTTCCACGATGCGCTCTACGTCCGGCAGGTGCTGGGCCTGCGTCCGGCGCCCGAGTTCGAGGCCTGGCTCGACCGCATGGGCATGGTGGACGAGCAGGGGCGGGTCGTCCCAGCTGAGCTCGCCGGCTCCCCCCTGCTCTCCCTGACGGGTCCGGCATGAGCGGGGACCTGGAGACGGATCCGTGGACCGCGCTGCGGCGGACGACCCAGGCCCGCATCGGCCTCGGGCGGGTGGGCAGCGCGCTGCCGACGACGCGGGCCCTCGAGTTCGCGGCGGCGCACGCGGCCGCCCGCGACGCCGTGCACGAGCCGCTCGAGCTCGACCCGTTCCTGACGGAGGTGGGCGGTGTCGGTCTCGGGGCACCGGTGCACGTCCGTAGTCGGGCGGGCTCGCGCGGTGAGTACCTGCGACGACCGGACCTCGGCCGCCAGCCCGACGATCTCGGCGGGCTGGCGGCGGGCGACCACGACCTCGCGATCGTGCTGGCCGACGGTCTGTCACCCCGCGCGCTCGCCGACCACGGCGTCGGCATGCTCGAGGCGCTGGTCCAGGCCTTCGACGGTCGGTACCGGCTGGCGCCGCCGGTCGTGGCGACGCAGGCGAGGGTCGCGCTGGGCGACCACGTGGGCGAGGCGCTGGGCGTCACGACCGTCGTGGTCGTGATCGGTGAGCGTCCGGGCCTGTCGGTCGCGGACAGCCTGGGCCTGTACCTCACGCACGAGCCGCGTCCGGGCCGCAGCGACGCCGACCGCAACTGCATCTCGAACATCCACCCACCCGGGGGCCTCGACTACGCGACGGCGGCCCGCACGGCAGCGGCGCTCGTGGCGGGCTCGCGGGAGCTGGGGGCCTCGGGCGTGCGGCTCAAGGACCAGGGCGGCCTCGAGCTGGAGGTCTGACCCGGCTCAGCCGAGGACGCGCCGGGCCTCGAGCATCGCGGGTCCGTACCAGGTCAGCAGCCGACCGGAGACGAGCCGCGTGGCGGCGTTCGTGAAGGCCTCGGGCCCGTCCTCGGCGGTGAACACGTACGGCTCGTCCGGCAGCAGCACGACGTCGATCTCGGGGACGTCGACCTGCGTGAGCTCGACACGGGGATAGCGGTCGACCTCGGCACCCGGGTCCGGATCGGCACCGAAGTGGTTGGAGTACCCGAGCCGCTGCAGCAGGTCGTCGGTGTAGGTGCGGGGACCCACGACCATCCACGGATCGCGCCAGATCGGCACCGCTGTGGATCCCCGCGGCTCCGCAGGCGCCGACCAGGCGGCCTCGGCCTCGGTCAGCCAGTCGGGCACGCCCCAGCCGAGCGCCTCGTCGAAGAGCCGTCGCATCGAGGTGATGGCCTCGTCGACGGTCTCGATCCGCGTGACCCACACCGGCACGCCCGCGTCGCGCAGGCGACGCACGTCGAGCTCGCGGTTCTCCTCCTGGTTCGCGACGACGAGGTCAGGCGTCAACGCCTCGATCGCCGCGCGGTCGGGGTTCTTGGTGCCCCGGACGCGGGGGAGGTCGAGGTCCGCGGGGTGGGTGCACCAGTCGGTGGCGCCCACGAGAGCGTCGCGCCTGGTCGCCGCGACGGCCTCGGTCAGTGACGGCACGAGGCTCACGAGTCGGCGGACGGGTCGGTCGATCGGGACCTCGGTGCCCAGGTCGTCGCGCATGTTCAGATTCTTGCGCACCGGCCCTTGACGGCCGTACTTGCTTTTTGCAAGTATCATTCTCAGCGGCACTAGGGCCGCCTCTCACGCAGGAGCAGCACCATGGGCCTCAAGATCTTCGTCAACCTCCCCGCTCACGACCTCGAGGCCACCAAGGCCTTCTACACCGCGCTCGGCGCCACCATCAATCCGGACTTCACCGACGACAACGCCGCGTGCGTCGTCTGGAACGACGACATCTACTTCATGGTGCTCAAACCCGAGTTCATGGCGACGTTCACGACCAAGCCGATCGCCGACCCGCGCGAGAGCGCCCAGGTCGCCGTCGCGCTGATGCTCGACTCTCGCGAGGAGGTCGACGCCAAGGCCGACCTCGCCGTCGCCAACGGCGGTGCCGCACCGCGCGACCCGGAGGACTACGGCTTCATGTACCAGCGCAGCTGCGAGGACCCGAGCGGCAACATCCTCGAGTTCGGCTGGATGGACCCGCGGGCGGCCGAGGTCGGTCCCGAGGCGTACCTGGCCGAGCAGGGGGCCTGACGCCAGGTGGGGGCGCGGAGCTACGGCCAGTACTGCGGGGTCGTCACGGCCCTCGAGCAGGTCGGCGAACGGTGGGCGCTGCTCATCGTGCGTGACCTGCTCGTCGGACCGCGCCGCTACGGCGACCTCAAGAACGGCCTGCCGCGCATCCCCACCAACATCCTCAGCAAGCGGCTCCGTGAGCTGCAGGACGCGGGCGTCGTGCGGCGCGTGCCGCTCGCGCACCGGGGGCTCGTCTACGAGCTCACCGACCGGGGCCGGGCGCTCGAGCCGCTGATGCTCGCGCTCGGGGAGTGGGGCTTCGGTGCCATGGGCGACCCGGATCCCGACGACATCGTCACGCTGGACTCGATGACGATGGCGTTCCGGACGTCGTTCCGCCCGGGGGTGGCTGCCGAGCTGCCGGACACACGGTACGAGGTTCACATCGGGCCGGTCGCCCTCAACCTGGCCGTCGACGGCGGCTCGCTTCGGGTCCGCCCGGTCGCGGGAGGGCCGCTCGTGCGGGGCGTCGACGGCGACCTCGCGGAGGAGGCGGACGCCGACCTCGTGCTCGTGTGCGGCCCTGGAATCCGTGAGCTCATCGCGGGCCGCGTCACGGGTGCCGAGGCGATCGAGGCCGAGCTCGTCTCGGTCCAGGCCGGCGACCCCGCGCTGCTCGACCGCTTCGCCCAGACGTTCCACGTGGACAGCGCGCCGGCCCCCGCGACCGGTGGTTGAGGTGCGAACGCCCGCCAGGGCGTGAGCCTCGAAACCTCGTGCAAGAGACCCGAACCCGACCAGGGTTTCGAGGCTCGCGCGCCAGAGCGCACTCGCACCTCAACCACCGGTTGTGCTGCTGGGTTTCGAGGCTCGTGCGCCAGAGCGCTCTCGCACCTCAACCACCGGTGGTGACCACGTGCCGAGCGGAGCGAGGCTGAGCCGCCCGTGGCTCGCTCTAGCGAGCCACGGAAGTGAGCGCGAGGAACGAGCGCGCCGGCTCACCACCGGGTGGTGACGGCCCGGCGTGGTTGCTCCTCCCTCAGAGCAACGTGCGGGCGGCGGCGCTGGCGAGCTTGTCGGCGATCTCGTTGTCGCGGTCGCCCGCGTGGCCCTTGACCCAGTGCCACGTGACGTCGTGTCGCTCGCAGGCCGCGACGAGCTCGCGCCAGAGGTCGGCGTTCTTGACCGGCTGCTTGGCTGACGTGCGCCAGCCGTTGCGCTGCCAGTTCGCGACCCAGCTCATGATCCCGTTGCGCACATACGTCGAGTCGGTGCGCAGGTCGACGCGCGACGGCTGCTTGAGCGCCTCGAGCGCGCGGATCGCCGCCGTCAGCTCCATGCGGTTGTTGGTCGTGTCGGGCTCGGCACCCGAGAGCTCCTTCTCGTGCTGGCCCGCGCGCAGGATCGCGCCCCAGCCACCGGGTCCGGGGTTGCCGAGGCAGGCGCCGTCGGTCGAGATCTCGATCCGGGGGCGTTCGTCGGCGGTCATCGACGGATGCCCAGCGCGCCGCTGATCGGCAGCCGCACCTCGGCGCTAGCGGCCAGCGCTGCGTCGATCTGGGCCGCGACGTCGTCCGGGAAGGAAACGGGGCGCCGGGTCTCGAAGTCGACGTGCACCAGCAGCGACTCGGTGACGCAGGCGATCTGACCACGGGTCGTGTTGAGGATCGCCGACGCGAGGTGCAGGGCCTTGCCGCCTCGTCCGACGGCACGAGCGACCATCGACAGGTGGTCGCCCTCGTGCGACTCGGCAAGGAAGCGCAGGTGCTGCTCGGCGGTGAACGTCGTCATCCCGCGGTCGGCGATGTACCCGTCGGGCATGCCGAGACTCGTCTCGTTGAGCGACCACATCGACCGACTGCCGAACGCGTAGTAGTGGTTGATGTTCATGTGACCGTTGAGGTCCAGGTGCTCGGGGCCGACGACCTCCGTCGTGGTCGGATCGAGCGAGGCCAGCTGGTCGTAGGTCGCGAAGTCACTCACCCCTGCACGCTACCGGCGCCTCAGGCAGGTGGCGGTGCGGGCCTGCCCTGCGTCGGGCCTGCCCCGTCGACGGGCGGCGCAGTGGGTGGGTCCGCCGGATCGGTCGACACCGGAGGTCCGGCGGGAGGGGCGGGATCGACCGGCGGGGGAGGCGTGACGGCGGGCTCGGTCAGCGGCGGCCCGTCGGTCAGCGACCCGGCGTCCGGGTCGAGGCGGTCGGCCTCGGCGAGCCGGTCCTCGGCGACTCCCGCGGTCTCGGCCGCCTCGTTCTCGAGGTCGACGGCGTGGGACTCGAGCCGCTCGGCCTCCAGGCGCGCCTGCTCGGCGTCGGCGCGGGCGGCGGCGGCTCCGGCCTCGGTCTGACGGGCGGCGACAGTGGCCTCGTGGGCCTCGTCGCGCAGCTGGGCAGCCTGCTGGCGGCGGCGGTCCTCGTCGCGCCTGCGGCGGCGGTCGGCTCCCG
>JAHEXN010000075.1:0-5288 GCA_023252095.1 Actinomycetes bacterium
CGCACGAGGTCACGGATGCGGACCTCGCCGGCGCCCTCGATGTTGGGCGGGCGACTCTCCAGGCGCACGACGTGCGGCTGCTGGAGGTTGAGCTCGACCGCGTCCTCGATCGTCACGATCCGCTCCCCGGGCGGGATGAAGCCCGAGAGCACGTTGAGCAGTGTCGTCTTGCCGGTTCCGGTGCCACCGCTGACGAGGATGTTGAGCTTGGCCAGGACGCAGGCCTCGAGCAGCTTGGCCATCTGCTCGGTCATGCTGCCGAATCGCACGAGATCGCAGACCTGCAACGGCGTCTTCGAGAACTTGCGGATCGTCAACGACGAGCCGTCGACCGCGAGCGGCGGGATCTCGGCGTTCACGCGGGATCCGTCGGCGAGGCGCGCGTCGACCAGCGGCGAGGACTCGTCGACCCGTCGGCCGATGCGCGACACGATGCGCTCGATGACGCGTCGCAGGTGGTCCTCGGACGTGAACCGCGACGCCGCCAGCGTGAGCTTGCCGTTGCGCTCGACGTAGACCTGGTCGTAGCGGTTCACCATGATCTCGGTGACGCTGTCGTCGTTGAGCAGTCGCTCGAGGGGGCCGAGTCCCAGCGCGTCGTTCTCGACGTCGCGCACGAGGCGGCGGCGCTCCTCCGGAGAGAGCAGCTGCTGGTCCTCCTCGATGATCTCGGTCAGCTCGTCGCGCACGATCTCGTGGAGCTGGTCCTCGGTCAACGACGAGTCGTTGACCCGGCTCCCGAGCCGCTCGAACAAGGCGCCCGACGTGCGGGACTTGATCTCGGCGAAGGCCTCGTTGGCCGCCGACATCGCGGCGATCGAGCCGTCGAGATCCGGAGCGTCCTCGACCTCGACGGCCTCGAGTCGGGCGGCGCTGAGCTCGCGCGCGTTGGCCAGCCGATCGCTGAGGGCCATCAGGCGACCTCCAGCCTCTTGTGGCCGGGCCTGGACTCCATCTCCCGCGCGCGGTCGAAGATCCGCCGTGCGAGGTGACGGATGGACTTCACGAACGGCCCGTTCTTCATGACCGTCATGGCCGGCACGCCCCGGTTGGCAGCGGCCTGAACCTCGGCCATCCGCGGCAGGATGATGTCGGCCGGCAGACCGATGACCGCCTCGACGTCCTTGATCCGCAGTCCCGACTGCTTGTCGGCAAAGTTGACCGCGACGTACTTGGAGGCCGGCAGCAGCGCCAGCTCGCCGAGCAGCTCGACGGCCTTGCGGACGCTGCGCAGGCACGCCATGTCCATCGTCGTGACGACGATCGCGTCGTGGCTGACCTCGAGCGCTGCCAGCGTCGCCTCGTCGAGCCCCGCCGCCGTGTCGACCACGACGTAGCGGAACTGCGTCTGCAGCTGTCGGATCAGCTCGGCGACCTCGGCCCCCGAGACGTTGTCGTTCGCTGCCGGCGACTCCGCGCCGCACAGCACGTAGAAGCCCCGGTCGTGCACCGTCAGGAAGGTCTTGAGCAGAAGGCTGTCGCGCCCGCCAGCTGCGAAGGCGTCCTCCAGGGTGTGCGTCGGATGCAGGTCGAGCACGGTCGAGACGTCACCGAACATCAGGTCGAGGTCGACCAGCACGACGTCCATCGGCGACTGCTCCGCCAGGGCCACCGCGAGGTTGACCGAGATGTTGGTCTTCCCCACGCCGCCCTTGGGCGAGAGCACCGTGATCGTGCGTGACGTGAAGTCCACGGGCTTCGCCGGTCGTTGCGGCGCGACACCAGAGGCGTTCGCGCCGCCCTGGCTGTCGAGCGTGGCCCGGAGGTTGGACAGGAAGGTCGCGTCCTCGAGCGACGGCGCGATGTCACGGATTCCCGCACGCATGGCCTCGATCAGCATCGACGCCTCACCGCGCGAGACGAGCACCATCACGACGTCAGGGCGCACGGCGCGCACCTCCGAGGCCATCGAGATCGACCGCTCGAACGGGATCTCGTCGGTGAACACCATGACGCCCGGCAGCTGGGCGGCGTCCATGCCGCGCAGCAGGCTCACGCTCGGGGTCGAGACCGAGGCGGCACTCAGGGCGACCGCGCGGTAGCCGATCGCCGCACCCATGCGGTCGGCGACGTCGTCCTCGGCGCCCACGACCAGGACGATGCCGATCACGGGTTCACGTCCTGCTGCGTGATCGTGCCCGGGCTGTCGCTGACCGTCGTGTCGTTCTGCAGCGAGAGCCAGATGACGCCGGCGAGCTGGGCGTTGACGAGCTGCTGCGCCTCAAGCGTCGTCACCGCGACCGTGACGAGAGTGCCGGTCGCCGTGTCCGAGCCCGCCACGCCGTGGTCGACCTTGAGCACCAGGAGCTGGTTGATCGGGTTGGCCGTGGTGCCGCCGTAGGTCGTGAACACGCCCACCCGGTCGCCGGCCTTGACGGCTCCGCCGACAAGGTTGGCGCCGGCGATCGGAATCGTGAGCTCCTGCATGCCGTCCGGCACGGCGTCCGGAGCCTTGACCGACTCAGGATCGGCGAACTTGGCCGCGGACAGCTGGTCTCCGGCGACGAGCGCGACAGTCGTGACCTGGCCCTCGAGATCCTCCAGCGAGGTCAGCGCGCCGGGAATCTGCACCGACTTGGGCACCTTGACGAGCTCGACCTTGCCGGCGAGCTCGGACGCCGGCGTCTTCACGGCGATGTCCTCGGTGGCCTGCAGGACCTCGACGGTCTCGGTGCCCTCCAGGGCCCGGTCGTCGGCGTTCTTGGCGTAGAGCACGAGTGCGACGACGGCCAGCAACGCCAGGACGGCGGCGACCACGATCGCGATGACTTGCTTCTTCATCTCTGCTCCCTCAGATCTGAAGTGGAACCGCCGGCGTCTCCCTACGCCGTCGGGTGGTCGACTCGCGTCGACCGGGCCTCACGTCGCTCGGCGACGCGGACCAGATGCGTCGTGGGGTGCGACCGACTCGCGCCGGTCACACCCCACGGCGACATCGTGCTGGAGCGATCAGAGCTTGTTGGTGATCGACTCGAAGGCCTTCGTGATGTCCTCACCCAGCAGCACGACGGCGGCAATGATGAAGGCCGCGATCAGGGCGACGAGCAGGCCGTACTCCACGGCGGTCGCGCCCTTCTCGTCCTTCTTGGGCGCCGTGGCGACGAACGACAGGATGGTGGCGTAGAACTTGGTCATGATGTAACTCCCTCGGTGTTGTGCAGCCGCCGCTCGGCGACTCTCCCTCGTACAGCAACGTATGCCCGGGCACGACGCCGGACCATGGAGGTTACGGATCATCTTTAAGTAGTCCGACCCGACTATTTAGAACGGGACCTTGGACCCGGACCCTGCACGATCAGCCTCCGGGGAACGCGACCTCGAACAGCGCCGGCAGCCCCGCACCGAGCGCGACGATGCCCCCTACGACCAGCGCGATCAACAGTGCGTACTCGACGCTGCTGGCGCCCCGGTCCTTGACCTGCGCGTTCCGACACGACGCCATGACGTGCTCCTCCCTCCCCCGCCACGAGAGCGTAGGGGCGACCATGTCCCCTTGTCCGTCGAGTCCCCAAGTTCGCCGAGCTGCGCGCCGCACGCGCCCGGAACGGTGGCGCTGCTGTCGCTTCGCTAGTCCCAAAGGACCAGTGACGCAGGGAGCGGCCGACCCTAGGATCGGCAGGTAGGCAGGTCCCGTGTGCGATGGGGAGATCGCGCACGGAGCACGATCTGCTGCCCGTTCCTGAGGAGACAGGGACGGTGCGCGACAACACAGGGAGAGTTGTCATGGATCGACGACGCCATCGAGAGCACGGCGTGGCCGCGGTGGAGTTCGCCCTCGTCGCCCCGCTGTTCATCGCCCTCGTCCTCGGCATCATCAGCTACGGCTACATGCTGAGCTTCCGCCAGGGCGTGAGCCAGGCCGCCGCGGAGGGCGCGCGCGTCTTCGCCGTCGCCCCCTCCGTGTCGGCCAGCACGAGCGGCACGCTGAGCACCAAGGACGCCGCGATCGCGGCGATCAACCGCAGCCTCAGCTCGTACGGCGTGACCTGCACGGCGGCTGGCGCGCTCACCGAGAACGGGAAGAGCGCCGGCACGTGCACGGTGCCCGCCGCCTCGGCGGTCTGTGCCAACAACGCCGCCGCCAAGTGCGTCAAGGTCGAGATCCGCTACTCCTACCGCGCCAATCCCCTGATCCCCTCGTTCCCGGGCCTCGGCATCGTGCTGCCCGAGACCCTCGCGTACGAGACGACCGTGCAGGTCAACTCGTGAGGTGGCCGTCCGCGCGGGAGCGAGATATGCGGGACGAGCGCGGCGCCATCGTCCCAATGGCCGCGCTGCTGATGGTCGTGGTGCTCGCGTTCACGACCTTCGCCGTCGATCTCGGCCTGCAGCGTGCCGCCGCCCGCGACATGCAGGCCGTCGCCGACGCGGTCGCGCTCGACACGGCGCGGGATCCCGGGCTCGCGACCTGCAACCAGACGGCCCTGACGGCAGCCGCCACCAAGAGCCTGACCCGCCAGGGTCGGTCGATCGGTCGTCAGTCGCCCCTGACCGTGACGCCCGGTCACATCAGTCCGACCACGAAGCAGTTCGTCGCCGGGTCCAACGCCGGAGTCTGTGACGCCGTCCGCGTCGTGGCCAGCACCACGGTGGACTTCGCCTTCGCCCCCGTCATCGGCACCAGCTCCGGCAGCGCCTCCCGCGCCGCGGTCGGCTCGACCGACTCCGCCGCGGTCTGCTTCTCGGCCGGGACCAAGGCCATCGTGCTCAACAGCAGCGGAAGCGCGATCGGCCCCGTCCTCGACCAGATCCTGCGGGTCAACCTCGGCGTCCTCAGCTACACGGGGCTCGTGGACCTCTCGACGGCGTTCATCCCGCTGCTCGATCTCAACACCGCCCTCAAGATCGGCACCGGGCACGCCCTGGTCGACGACGCGAACATCTCGCTCGCGGGCTTCCTGATCGCCAACGCGTCGGTCCTCGAGCAGCACGGCGACTCTGCCCGGGCGGTCGTGCTGCGGAGCATCGCGGCCTCGGTCGGTGGGCTCACGGTCAACGTGTTCGACATCCTCAAGGTGGGCACCGGTGGCGACTCGGGACTGGCGGCAAGCGTCAACGTCCTCGACCTCGTGGGGTCGGCGATCCTCAGCTCCGCGGTCGACGTCGCGAACGGCAAGAACGCCATCAACATCTCGAAGCTCGGCCTGAGCGTCGCCGGCCTCGATCTCGCCGACGCAAAGGTCACGATCATCGAGCCCCCGCAGATCGCCTGCGGCAAGACCGGCGTAGTCGCCAAGACCACCCAGGTGCGCATCGACCTGAAGTCCGGCCTCAACATCGGCGGTCTC
>JAHEXN010000075.1:5298-8158 GCA_023252095.1 Actinomycetes bacterium
GCTCGCCAACGTCTCGATCGGGGTCCAGCTCTCCCAGGGCACGGCCACGTTGGCGGGCGTGACGTGCGACGCGGGCACCCCGACGGCATCGATCACGGGTGCCACGTCAGCGGCCAGCGTGCTCGGCTACGGCGGGTCCGGTCCTGCGCGGCTCGACATCGTCACGCTCTCGATCTGGCCCCTGCCCGGCATCACCCTGGGGCTGGGCCTGATGGGATCTGCTGGCTCCGCGACCTCCTCGCACAGCTTCGTGTTCCCCGCCGCCACGCCCCCTCCCGGACTGGCACCGAGCTACACGTTCGGGAGCCCCGTGAACCTCAACCTGAAGATCACGCCCGACAGCCTGCTGGGGCTCGGCGCCCTGCTCGACCTCGTCGTCTCGCCGGTCCTCGCGATCCTCAACGCGACCGTCGGCACCCTGCTGACGGGTGTGCTGGGACTGCTCGGCATCAAGCTCGGGACGATGGACGTCACGATGCTGGGTCGTCCGTCATGCAACGGGGTTCGACTCGTCGGCTGAACATCGCCCCTAGCGCGGCCACGCCCATCGGGACACCGACCACGATGATCCCTCCGACGTAGTAGCCCCAGTACCAGGTGTTGTCGCGGCCAGCCACACACAGCAGAGCCGCGTAGAAGACCACGACTGCGGCGATCGGGCCGAACACGGCCCCGCGGCGCATCGTCCACCCGAGGATGCCCAGCAGCAGCAACGC
The DNA here is from genome assembly GCA_023252095.1 of Actinomycetes bacterium. Lineage (GTDB taxonomy): Bacteria > Actinomycetota > Actinomycetes > Propionibacteriales > Nocardioidaceae > Aeromicrobium. The sequence continues at coordinate 6,015 of JAHEXN010000075.1, forward strand.
AGAGGCGACCCCGGGGTTCAGCAACGTGAGGACCGTGCTGCTCCCGAACGCGTCGACGGCACCGGGCCAGCCTCGCCAGGTGAGCCAGCCGGGCGAGTCCGTGGCGCCCGGCGCGACGTCGCGACTCACTCGCCAGGCGTGCCAGGCGTAGAACACCGCGAAGACCCCCGTGAGAACCGTCCACTCGACGGCCTCCCGGCGACGGCCTGCGCGCCACGCCACGACCGCCATGATCGGCATGACGGGGGCCACGAGCTCCCGGACCAACGACGCCACGAAGATCGCGACCATGCTGGGCCGGCCACGGCCGTACCGCAGGCCGAACATGCCGATGAACACCAGCAGCATCGCCCAGGTCTCGTGCACCGCTCTCCAGGCTGGGTCCGTGAAGAGCGCGACGCCGCACGCGGCCACGAGCGTCGACGTCGCCCACATCCGTCGGCTCCGCTCGGTCAGGTCGAAGGTCCGGAGCGCCAGCGCACCTGCCAGGACGGCCAGCCCGATCATGAGCGACCCGGAGACGATCGGCGGCGTCGCGGACACGAACCACGCCAGGGTCGGCTCACGGACCGTGAAGACGGGCGTCGTCGGGAACCCGAAGTCGGCCTGCTCGGCGTCGATCACGTCGTAGTACCCGCGGCCGTCGCGCATCTCGTCGACGACGAGGGCGTAGAAGTCGTTGTCCGACCTGCCGGCCTCGGGCTCGGAGCGCTCCACGGGAGAGGTTCCCGCTGCCACGGCCCCCCAGACGGCCAGGACCACGAACAGGCCGAGCACCGCGGCTCGTCGGCGACGGCCCCACGTCTCGAACCGCCACGACCACTGCGTCGCCTCGCGGCCCGTCACGGCACGAGCTCGATGCTGATCGGGGCCTCAGGGCAGGTGTCCTGGACCTCCTCGCGCAGAGCCGACCTCGCCGTGATGACGGTCATGGGTCCTCCCCACATCTCGGCCACCTCGCACACTCCGGCCACCGTGGTCAGCGACTCGGTGCCCCTGACCCGACGAAGGGTGCGAGGCGCCTCGTGAACGGGGTCAGCGAGCTCGAGATCGTTGGCCCACTGCTCAGCCTGCGGCGTGCCCGTGGCGCGCGACAGCACGATCAACCCGTCACGAGCGATCAGGTCCTCGGCCTCGGGCTCGATGACCTCGTAAGCGCGGAACGAGTCGTCGGGATCGCCCGGCTCCGTGGCCAGCGTGAGCACCGGCACGTACCGGAGCGCCCCGAACCAGCCGTCGGGGGCGACGGACAACGCGCGCGGAGGCAGCGCCGCCATCACTGCACCAACCGTGACCAGGACGGCGACGGGCCCCAGGACGGCGTCCCGGGGCGTGACGGCCTGTGACGTCACGACCTGCATCAGGACCGAGGCGATCGCGACGAGCAGGATCACCCCGACCATCCAGGAGAGCTTCTGCGGGTAGTAGTACCACCACTCGCCTCCCGTGGCGCGGCGCTCCCAGATGAACCACACGAGCCCCAGACCCGCGGACGCCAGCACCACGACGACGCCGATCACCTCCCGTCGAGCCACACCGAGGCGCCACGCGACCGCGGCGACGACGAGGGCGATGAGAGCGGGGACCGCTGCCTGCATCGGACCGAGCGAGACGAATGCGCCGTCCGCCAACGCCGCGCCGATCGATACGGGCCTCGTGAGCGTGGGCACCGCGACGAGCGCGCCCAGGGCGAGCAGGATGCCGGCTCCGGCGACAACCCAGAGCCGTCGCACCCCGAGCACCAGGTCGGCTCGCTCCACGACCACGACGGCCGCTGCCATGGCAACGGGGACCAGCGCGAGGACGGGCCAGGTCCCCAGCATGACCACCGTCGCGACGCTGAGCAGGGCCACCGACTCCCGCGGCCGGACGTCCGAGGTCGTCCAGACCAGCCAGCAGGCGCCGAGCAGGACCAGGGCGACCAGGCTGTTGATGAACCCGTACGGCACGGCCACGCCGGATACGAGCCAGCTGAACGACAGCAGGGATCCGCCCAGCGCGGCTCCGACGCGCAGCCACGGACGCTCTCGCGGAACGCTCCGGGCCAGGCACGCAGCGAACAGGGCCCCCAGGAGCGCGACCAGCCCAAAGACGACGACGGCCTGGGCCGCTCCGTCGTGCGCGACCGAACCGGGAGCTGCCTG
>JAHEXN010000075.1:8168-11989 GCA_023252095.1 Actinomycetes bacterium
ACATCGCCCATCCCAGCAGCGTCGAGACGACGGGGTCGGGTTGTCCTCGACCGATCGTCGTGCCGCCGTGCTCGACGACCTGGCGCGCGACGTGGAGCTGCACGACCGCGTCGTTCCAGACCGCCCACGAGTAGCTGGTGCCCCGGAGGAGCGCCGCGGAGGCCACCGTCACCGGAACGACCATCGCTGCGAGGACCGGCCACAGGTCCGCTCGGACCAGTCGCGGCAGGGCGACGAGCGATCCCGGGCGGATCCACGAGCACGCGAGCACGGTGCCCACCTGGACCGTCGCACCGACCGCGAGCAGTCCGCCCGGCAGGAACGGCCCTGCCAGACCTACAACGAGGGCGCCCGCCAGGAGCACGATGGAGCCGGCAGCGAACGCGGCGCCGAGACCACGGGCCACGGCCAGCGCGGCGACCACGGCCCAGGCCGTGACGACCATCAACGGCCACGGGGTCCACACCGAGGCCACGGCACCGACGGCTGCGAGCACGGCGGGCGCGACGTGGATCCGGGCGGAGGGGGACACCCGGACATTCTGCGCCACGCTCGTGTCACGGTCTCCTCTTCCGATGAGACGATCCGGCGGCCTGCGGACATCTACTGTCAGGACGACCCGACGGAAGGTGTGCCGTGGACGACGACGTCACTGACGCGACGCTGATCGGTCGCGCCCGAACGGGCGACCGCGCCGCGTTCGGCCTGCTCTACGACCGGCACGTGCGGCCGGTCTACTGGCAGGCCTACGCCGTGCTCGGAGATGCGAGCGCCGCGGAGGACGCCACGCAGGAGACCTTCGTGACGGCATGGCGCCGACTCGGTGCGATCCCCACGGCCGACTCGGCCCTTCCGTGGCTGCTCGTCACGGCCCGGTACGTCGCGCTCAACGCCCGGCGTGGCACCGTCCGGCGGGAACGGCGCACGACCGACCTGCCCGACGAGGTGGCCGGCGCGGACGACGTGACCACCGCTGTCGAGGCGGCAGACGTACGGGCCGAGATCGACCGCGCCGTCGCCGCGCTCACCGAGACCGATCGCGCGCTCTACGAGCTGTGCCTCGAGGACGGCGTCAGCTACGCCGAGGCCGCAGAGCGACTCGGCCTGACCCACGCCTCCGTGCGCAACCGGCTCTCGCGCCTGCGCGCCCGACTGCGTTCCGACCTCCGAGCCCTCAGGGAGACCGCATGAACACCGGCACCGTGCTGGACGACCAGCGCATCGACGCCATCCGCGACCGCGTCATGGCCGACGTCGACGTCGACGTGCGCCGACGCAGCCGTCGCGCCCGCCTCGTGGCGGGGGCGGCCGCCGCCGGTGTCGTCGTGATCGGTCTCGGCACGGGACTCGCGGTCGTCACGACCGACCGCGGTGCGTCCGGCGAGCTCTCGACCGTGGCCGAGCCCGCGCCGGGCGACTTCAGCGGCGCAACAGACGGCGGCGCCGTCGAGATCGCCCCCGCTCCCGATGCCGCCGCACCTGATCAGGGCCAGAAGGACCTCGCTGCACCGGAGGTCCAGGACGCCGATCGCTCGGTCGTCACGACCGGCTCGGTCGAGCTGACGGTCGACGACCCCACGGCTGCTGCGTCGGACTTCGGGGCGTGGGTCGAGCGGGCGGGCGGGCGGGTCGACCAGCGGTCCGACCAGGACGACAGCGCCCGAGTCACGGTTCGGGTGCCAGCCGACACGGTCACGGCCGCGATCGACGAGCTGCGCTCGATCGGCGAGGTCGACGCCACCTCGATCTCACACGTCGACGTGACGTCCCAGGTCGTCGACCTGGATGCCCGGATCACGGCCCTGCAGGCCTCGATCGACCGTCTCCTGGCGATCCTCGGGTCGGCCACGACGACGGGCGAGGTCGTCGAGGCCGAGGGCACCCTGACCCAGCGGCAGGCGGAGCTCGACGGCCTGGTGGCCCAGCGCGCTGCCCTGGGCGATCAGGTCGACCTCTCGACGATCGACGTCTCGTTCACCGCCACCGAGTCGGCCGCCAGCGTCGAGCCGGACGGCTTCCTCGGTGGCCTGCGCACGGGGTGGAACAGCGTCGTCGAGACCGTCAACGGCGTGGTCACCGCGGCGGGTGTCGCGGCCCCGTGGCTCGTGATCGTCGTCGCCCTCGGAGGGATCGCCTGGGCCCTCACCCGCCGCCGCAAGAGCTGACGGGGCTTCGGCGCTCGCGCGCCAGCGCGCACTCACACCTCAAACCCCGATGGATCCACGGGCCGAGCGGAGCGAGGCTGAGCCGCCTGCGGCTCGCTCTGGCGAGCTGCAGGAGTGAGCGCGAGGAACGAGCGCGCCGGCTCACCAGGAGGACTTGGTGATCCCCGGGAGGTGGCCGGCATGCGCCTGCTCGCGGAAGCGGATGCGCGACAGGCCGGTCTTGCCGACGTGGCCCCGCGGACGGCCGTCGACCTGGTCACGGTTGCGGACCCGCACCGGCGAGGAGTCGCGCGGCAGCTGGGCCAACGCCCGCGAGGCCGCCAGCCGCTCCTGCATCGACAGGGACTCGTCCTTGCGGGCGGCCCGTAGCTCGGCGCGTCGCTCGGCGTACCGGGCGACGACCTCCTTGCGGCGCTCGTTCTGCACGATCTTGCTCTTCTTGGCCATCAGCGCTCCTCCTTGAACTCGACGTGCCGACGCACGACGGGGTCGAACTTGCGCAGCACGATCCGGTCCGGGTCGTTGCGGCGGTTCTTGCGGGTCACGTACGTGAAGCCGGTGCCGGCGGTCGACCGCAGCTTCACGATCGGGCGGACGTCATTGCCCTTCTTGGCCATCAGAGCTTCTCCCCTCGGGCGCGGATCTGGGTGACGACGGCATCGATCCCGCGCTGGTCGATGGTCTTGATGCCCCGGGCGCTCAGCGTCAACGTGACGTGCCGGCCGAGGCTCGGCACCCAGTAGCGCTTCTTCTGGAGGTTCACGTCGAAGCGTCGCTTGGTGCGCCGGTGCGAGTGCGAGACGTGGTGTCCGAAGCCTGGAGCGGCCCCGGTCACCTGGCAGGTTCCCGCCATGTCGATCCCTTCTGTACTATGAGACTCATTCTCATTAAGCATACGGGAGACACCATGAAGAAGAACACCCACCCGGAGTACGACCTCGTGGTCTTTCGCGACCACTCGGCCGGCACCACGGTCCTGACCCGCTCGACGCTGGCCGCCTCCAGCACGCAGACCGTCGAGCTCGACGGCACCACCTATCCCGTCGTCGACGTCGACGTCTCCAGCGGGAGCCACCCGTTCTGGACCGGCCGTGGCCGTGTCGTCGACACCGAGGGCCGGGTCGAGGCGTTCAACCGCCGGTACGGCAACGCCACGTCGAAGACCGCGCAGGAGACGGGGGGTCCGCGCCGATGAAGCGCACCCCCGTCATCCTCGTCACCGGCATCGACGCCGCCGCGATGGACGTCGCGACGGTGGGCCTGCAGTTCGACCTGCCCCACGCCGCCGTCATGCGTCACACCCTCGACGTGCCGAACCAGGTCCTGACCCGCCGCGTCAGCGACCTGACCGGACTGGTCGAGGCCGAGCAGATGGATCTCGACCACGCGTGCGTGGGCTGTGCGCTGCGCGAGGACATCGTCCCGACCCTCGAGCGGCTCGCCGAGACCGGACGCTGGGGCGCGATCATCGCGCACCTTCCGGTCTCCGCCGAGGCGCTCCAGGTGTGCCGGGTCATCGCGATGGACAAGCGCATCGCCCCGCACGTGCGCATCAGCGCGGTCGTGCACGCGCTCGACGGCACGCAGGCGCACCACGACCTGCTCGGTGACGACCTGCTGGTGGAGCGCGGCGTCCACACCAGCGAGGAGGACACG
>JAHEXN010000314.1:0-494 GCA_023252095.1 Actinomycetes bacterium
CCAGGGCGGTCGCGACCGACACCATCTGGCGCGGCGAGACGTCCATGTAGTCGACCTCGGCAGCCGGGCGGAGCTCGGCCTCACCACCGCGCTGGCGCACCAGCACCGCGGCGTCGACGAACGAGCCGTCGTCGGCCAGCGGCGAGTTCGCCTGGGCGATGATGAACCGGTCCTCCTCCGTGGCCGTGAGGTAGTCGACGGTCGTGCTGACCTTGCCGTCGATGACCTTGCGGTACGGGGTCTCGACGAAGCCGAACGGGTTGATCCGTCCGTACGACGCGAGCGAGCCGATCAGGCCGATGTTCGGGCCTTCAGGGGTCTCGATGGGGCACATGCGGCCGTAGTGCGACGGGTGGACGTCGCGGACCTCGAAGCCGGCGCGCTCGCGCGACAGCCCGCCCGGCCCGAGGGCCGACAGACGCCGCTTGTGCGTCAGGCCCGCGAGCGGGTTGTTCTGGTCCATGAACTGCGACAGCTGGCTCGTGCCGAAGAAC
>JAHEXN010000314.1:574-3206 GCA_023252095.1 Actinomycetes bacterium
GTCTGCGGGGTGATGGCCTCGACGTCCTGCGTGGTCATGCGCTCGCGCACGACGCGCTCCATGCGGGCCAGGCCCGTGCGGAGCTGGTTCTGGATCAGCTCGCCGACCGTGCGCATGCGGCGGTTGCCGAAGTGGTCGATGTCGTCCTTCTCGACCAGGGTCGGTCCGGCCGGGGCCTCGAGCTCGGCCTCGCCGGCGTGCAGCGCGACGACGTACTTGATCGTGGCGACGATGTCGTCGACCGTCAGCGTCTGCTGGTCGAAGGCCTCGGTCGTGCCGAGCTTCTTGTTGATCTTGTACCGGCCGACCTTGGCCGTGTCGTACCGCTTCGGGTTGAAGTAGTAGTTCTCGATCAGGGTCTGCGCGGCCTCGCGGCTCGGCGGCTCGCCCGGACGCAGCTTGCGGTAGAGGTCGAGGAGCGCCTCGTCCTGCGTGTGGGCGTTGTCCTTCTCGAGGGTCGTGCGGATCGAGTCGTACTGACCGAACTCCTCGAGGATGCGCGCCTCGGACCAGCCGAGGGCCTTGAGCAGGATCGTGACGCTCTGCTTGCGCTTGCGGTCGAGGCGGACGCCGACGAGATCGCGCTTGTCGATCTCGAACTCCAGCCACGCGCCGCGCGACGGGATGACGCGCGCGGTGTAGATGTCCTTGTCGGACGTCTTGTCGGCGGTGCGCTCGAAGTAGACGCCCGGCGAGCGGACGAGCTGGCTCACGACGACACGCTCGGTGCCGTTGATGATGAAGGTGCCCTTGTCGGTCATGAGCGGGAACTCGCCCATGAAGACGGTCTGGCTCTTGATCTCGCCGGTCTCGTTGTTCATGAACTCGGCGGTGACGAACAGCGGCGCGGCGTACGTGACGTCGCGGTCCTTGCAGTCCTCCACGGAGTACTTGGGAGGCTCGAAGCGGTGGTCCCTGAACGACAGGCTCATCGTCTCGGAGAAGTCCTCGATGGGACTGATCTCCTCGAAGATCTCCTCGAGGCCGCTCTTGCCGGACACGTCGGTGCGGCCGGAGGCGAGGTCGGCTTCGACCCGCGCCTTCCAGGCGTCGTCACCGATGAGCCAGGCAAAGCTCTCGGTCTGGAGGGCCAGGAGCTCGGGAACCTCGAGAGGCTCCGAGATCTTGGCGAAGGAAAGTCGACGTGAGGTCGAGGTGACAGTCTTTGCTGACGTCTTCTGGGCGACGGTGCGCGAGGCGGCCAAGAGAAGTCCTTCCGAAGGCTCGCAGGCGGATGGCTCTGAGTAGTGCTGTGGGCGCACACCAAACCAACCCCGTCAAGGGCTTGTGTACCCGGAAGTGGGCATGGCAAGGCGAGCGCGAAAGTTCAGTGTAACTCGCCGTGCCCCACCGATGCAAGCCCGGTGCTTGACATCTCAGGTTCCATACAGCATTCTGTGCGCCGCACTCCTCGGTCACACGGAATCCGCGCCGTGATTCCGGCACATTCTGCGGTTCGCGGCGTGTCCTGCCGAGAGTTCGTCAGGCGCCGATGTAGGTGATCGAGTCGACGAGCCAGCGTCCGTCGCGCTCCACCATGGCGACCCGGAGGCGCTGCGGAGTGACGGTGGGGGTCTCGAGGTTCGCCGTGAGCGTGACCTTGTCGATCACGACCAGGACCGAGGCCTCGCCCGACGGGCACTCCCCCCGGCACGTCTCGGTCGCCGCGGCCTGCGTCGTGGTCTGCACCTGCACCTGGGCGGCCGGGGCCTGCTCGCGCAGCGCGGCGATGCTCGGCTCGAGCTCGTCGCTGACGTACGCGGGGGTCAGGAGTCCTTCGACCCCGGCCTCGTAGGCGTCGAGGTCGCGGTAGTCGAAGCTCAGCACCTGCTCGACCGCCGTGGCTGCGGCATCGGCCGCGTCCTGGGCCTCACCCTGGCTCAACGGCGCCTCACGCTGCATCTGCCAGTACCCGGCGCCAGCCGCGCCGATGCCGACGACGAGGGCCAGCACCGGCAGGACGGCGCGCAGGCTCGGCCGGCGGCGTGTCTGCACGGAGGAGGACCTTGCGGACGCCGTGTCGTCTCGGGCGAGGTCGACCGACGGCTGCGGGGTGCTGGACGCCGGACGCGCGGGCCGCGCCGGCCGACGCACCGTCGGAGCGGAAGCCGCCTCGGCCTTGCGCTCGACGGCCTTCTTGTCCTCGCGCTCGCGTCGCGAAGGGGCGGGCTTGGGCGTGGGCACGACGGGTCGTGACGGCGCCGCCTTTCGCGCCTGGGGGTTCGGGGGCGTGGCGCCCGGCTTGTTCTCGCCCGCGATCCTGCGTCGACGAGGGGGCTGCGGTCCGCTCACGGTGTCGCCTCCGGACCGGGGGTGGCTGTGGCTCCGTCGCTCGGGGCGCCGACCGACGCCTCGACCTGGGGGATCTCGGCCAGGTCGCTCGCGACCCAGGAGGAGCCCGAACGTGTCATGTCGACGATGACTCGGCTGGCCACCGTGGATGGGTCCGTGGCGGCCGAGTCGACGACGAAGGTGAAGGTGACCACGACCGCGGCGGAGTCGGCGTCCATCTGGGTGACTCCGGTGGAGGTCACCACGACGCCGCTGAAGCTGACCTCTGAGGAGACCAGGCCCGGCTCGGCCTCGGCGAGCTGGTCGAGGAACGTCTGCTCGAACTCGTCGGTGACCAGCT
>JAHEXN010000315.1 GCA_023252095.1 Actinomycetes bacterium
CGTGGCTGACCCTGACGGGTCTCAGGTTGGTGCACGAGCGCAATCACTCCTGAGGACGCAGGAACGCTGCGTGCCGGGCGCAGTCGGCGCTCGCTGCGGTGTCGTGTCACGTCCGGCGGGCGGGGGCACTCCTGAGGACGCAGGAACGCTGCGTGCCGGGCGCAGTCGGCGCTCGCAGCGGTGTCGTGTCACGTCCGGCGGGCGGGGGCACTCCTGAGGACGCAGGCGCCTCAGTACGCCGAGGGCAGGCGGTAGTACTCCTCGAGCGTCAGGCCCGACGCGGTCAGCTCGGTTGCCAGCTCGACCCCGAGGTACCGCAGGTGCCACGGCTCGTACTTGAAGCCTGTGACCGCCTCCTTGCCGTCGGGGTAGCGGACCACGAAGCCGAACCGGTAGGCGTTCTGCGCGACCCATTGGCCCGTGGGCGTCGAGCCGAAGCTCGTCGAGAGGCTGTTGACGTCGATCGCGAGCCCCGTCTGGTGCTCGGAGTGGCCGGGACGCGCCATGCCGCGGTCGGCCGTCTCCTGACCGACCTCGGCGACGCGCTGCGTGTAGTTGTCGGTCTGGTGCGCGTGGCTGCGGTAGCCCGACAGGATCCACAGCGAGAAGCCGGCCGCGGCCGCCTCGGCCTGCATGGCCTGGAAAGCGGCGACGAGCGCGGGATCGAGGTCTCCGGGTCCGAACGTGGCCGGGAGCGCGAACGACTTGTTGACGACGACGTGACCGTCAATCCGGAGCACGCCGTCGGAGTCGAACGTGACGCCCGCGAGGTCGTCGACCGGCGCGGCAGCGGCACCGGGCGCCGCGCCCGAGGTGATGCCCCTCGACGGGAGCGTCTTCGACGCGGTCGGCCGCGGGGTGTCGGACGCCGTCGGCGAGGCGTGGGAGGACTGAGCAGGCCGACTCTCGACGACCGTCGCGACGACCGCCAGGGCGATCGCGACGGTGCCGATCACGAGACCCGCGGTGATCCGCCGGTCGGTCCGGTGCGTGCTCATCGTGATCGACGCTACCCGCCCCGGCCACCTCCGGCACCGACTTGCGGACGCCCACGACCGACCTACCGTGGAGGTGCGGGGCCGGAGACGCCGGCCGCGACCGATCGGAGGAACCATGGGTATCGCCGACAAGGCCGAGAACACCGCCGAGAAGCTGACGGGCCAGGCCAAGGAGAAGGCTGGTGACGTCACCGACGACCAGGACCTTCAGGCCGAAGGCAAGAAGGACCAGACGAAGGGCAGCCTGAAGAACGCGGGCGAGAACATCAAGGACGCGTTCAAGTAGGTCAGTCCGACAGCAGAGGGTCCGGGAGATCTCCCGGGCCCTCTGCCATGCCTCCACCGCTCGATCCCACCCCCATCGCTCGAAGGAGCTCCCCATGATCGGCTTCATCCTCGGCCTGCTCATCGTCGGCCTGATCGCCGGCTTCATCGCCCGCCTGCTCGTGCCGGGTCGCCAGAACCTCTCGGTGCCGGCCACGATCCTGGTCGGCATCGTCGGCTCGTTCGTGGGTGGCCTCCTCAGCAACCTGCTGTTCAACGCCGACGCCTCCCTGCGGACGTCGGGCGTCATTGGTTCGGTCATCGGGTCCGTCATCGTGCTGCTCGTCTGGATCAAGGTCTCCGGCTCCGAGAAGGCCAAGCGCTGACGCGACCCCGGGGTGACCCGCGTCGCACCACTACCCTTGCGACGTGACCGACGTACCTGTGTCCGAGCCCGAGGACGACCTGCCCGAGCAGCTGCGCATCCGCCGCGAGAAGCGGCAGGAGCTCATCGACTCCGGGCGCGCGCCGTACCCCATCTCAGTCCCGCGGACGCACACGCTCCGCGCGATCGTCGACGCGTACGACGCCGAGGCCCTCGGCCCCGACCACCACTCGGGTGAGACCGTGTCGATCACGGGTCGGGTCATCTTCCAGCGCAACACCGGCAAGCTCTGCTTCGCCCGCCTGCGCGAGGGCGACGGCACGGAGCTGCAGGCCATGCTGTCGCTCGCCGAGGTGGGGGAGGAGTCGCTCGCCGACTTCAAGCGCCTCGTCGACATCGGCGACCACCTCTCCGTCACGGGCGAGGTCATCACGAGCCGTCGCGGCGAGCTCAGTGTCGCGGCCACGTCGTGGGACCTCGCGGCCAAGACGCTGCGTCCGCTCCCCAACGAGCACAAGCCACTGTCCGACGAGGCGCGCACTAGGCTGCGGTACGTCGACCTGATCGTGCGTCCCGAGGCGCGCGAGAACGTGCGGACCAAGGCCAAGGTCCTGCAGTCGCTGCGGGCCACGCTCGACGGACGCGGCTATGTCGAGGTCGAGACCCCGGTGCTGCAGCACACCAACGGCGGTGCGGCGGCGCGGCCGTTCTCGACCCACGTCAACGCCTTCGACGAGCCGGCGCTGCTGCGCATCGCGATCGAGCTGCACCTCAAGCGCGCACTCGTCGGCGGCATCGACCGGGTCTACGAGATCGGCAAGACGTTTCGCAACGAGGGTGTCGACAACACGCACAACCCCGAGTTCATGATGCTCGAGGCGTACGAGGCCTATGGCGACTACGACTCGATGGCCGAGCTCACGCGCGACCTGGTCGTCAACGCCGCGCGGGCCGTCGGTCGCACTGTGGTGCCGGCGCGCGACGGGTCGACGATCGACCTCGAGGCCGAGTGGCGGCACGCCACGGTGCACCAGCTCGTGAGCGACGCCGTCGGCCAGCCGGTCGACGTCGACACGACGGTCGAGACGTTGCGCGCGATCGCCGACCAGCGCGGGGTGGCGCTCCAGCCCGGCTGGGACGCAGGTCAGGTCGTGCTCGAGCTGTACGAGAAGCTCGTCGAGCACACCCTGATCCAGCCCACCTTCGTGCGCGACTACCCCGAGTCGGTGCGGCCCCTGGCCAAGAAGCACCGCTCGACGCGGGGGCTCGTGGAAGCGTGGGACCTCATCGTCAACGGCGTCGAGCTGGCGCCGGCGTACTCCGAGCTCAACGATCCCGTCATCCAGCGCGAGCGGCTCGAGGAGCAGGCGCGCCTGGCGGCGGCTGGCGACCCCGAGGCGATGGACGTCGACGAGGACTTCCTGCGTGCGCTCGAGTTCGGCATGCCGCCGGCCGGTGGCGTCGGCCTGGGCGTCGACCGCCTCGTGATGCTCCTGCAGGGCATCGGCATCCGCGAGGCGATCCTGTTCCCCATCACACGGGCGGAATGACACCC
>JAHEXN010000076.1:0-602 GCA_023252095.1 Actinomycetes bacterium
GACGATGAGCTTGTGGACGATCGGGACGTCCTCGAGGGGCAGCTCGACGCCGAGGTCGCCGCGCGCGACCATGATGCCGTCGAAGGCGTCGACGATGTCGTCGAGCGCCTCGACGGCCTGCGGCTTCTCGATCTTGGCGATGATCGGGCGGTGGATGCCCTCCTCGCTCATGATCTTGCGGACGTCCTCCGCGTCGCGCGCCGAACGCACGAACGACAGGGCGATGAAGTCGACGCCGGCGCGCAGGGCGAACCGGAGGTCGTCGATGTCCTTGGGACTCATGGCCGGGACGCTGACCGCGACGACGGGCAGGTTGAGGCCCTTGTTGTTGCTGAGCACTCCCGCGGTCTCGGCGATCGTGACGACCTCGGTGGAGCTGACCTCGAGCGCGCGCAGACGGACCCGGCCGTCGTCGACGAGGATCTCGTCGCCCGGGGAGACGTCGCCCGGCAGGCCCTTGTACGTCGTGGAGCACCGCTCCTGGTTGCCGTCGACGTCGTCGATCGTGATCGTGAAGCGGTCACCCAGGGCGAGCTCGACGGGGCCGCCGGAGAATCGTCCGAGGCGGATCTTGGGGCCCTGAAGGTCCGCGAGCACTGCGA
>JAHEXN010000076.1:612-6358 GCA_023252095.1 Actinomycetes bacterium
TGTGCCGCGGCAGCGCGCACGAACTCGAGGTTCGACTGGTGGTCGGTCTGGTCACCGTGGCTCATGTTCAGGCGGGCCACGTCCATGCCGGCCTCAGCCAGCTGGAGGATCCGCTCGGCGGTGTTGACCGCGGGGCCGAGGGTGCAGACGATCTTGGCTCTACGCACCCCCTGAGCGTAGCGAGGCTCTCCCATTACCCGACAGTCACGACGCCGATGACCGCTCGCGAGAGACTTTGTTACCCGTCGCGAGAGACTTTGTGTGTGGACAGAAGACAACAAAGTCGCTCCTGACCACCAACAAAGTCTCTCGCGAGCGGCAATTCCCTCTAGACGACGAGGGGGCGGGCCGTGGGCGGGATGGGGCTGGGCAGAGTGGTCGATCCCTGCAGGTAGGCGTCGACGCCGGCGGCCGCGCCGCGACCCTCCGCGATGGCCCACACGATGAGCGACTGACCGCGACCGCAGTCGCCCGCGACGAACACGCCGGGGACGCTCGACATGTAGTTCTTGTCGCGCTTGACGTTGCCACGCTCGTCGAGCGCGACGCCAAGCTGCGACACGACACCGTCGGTCTCCGGCCCGGTGAAGCCCATCGCGAACAGGACGAGCTGCGCCGGGATGACACGCTCCGTGCCCTCGACCTCGGTGAACTTCCCGTCGACCATCTCGACCTCGCTGATGCGCAGGCCACTGACGTTGCCGTCCTCGTCGCCAATGAACTCCTTGGTCGAGACCGCGTAGACGCGGTCGCCGCCCTCCTCGTGCGCCGAGGCGATGCGGTACGTCATGGGGTAGGTCGGCCACGGCTGGTTCTCCGGGCGGTCCTCCCCCGGCTGCGGCATGATCTCCAGGCTCGTGATGCTGCGGGCGCCCTGGCGGATCGAGGTGCCGAGGCAGTCGGCGCCGGTGTCGCCGCCGCCGATGATGACGACGTCCTTGTCGGTCGCGAGGATCTGGTTCTCAACCTCTTCACCCAGCGCAGCACGGTTGGCCTGCGGGAGGAAGTCCATGGCCTGGTGGATGCCGTGGTTCTCGCGCCCGTCGATCGGCAGGTCACGGCGCACCGTGGCCCCCGTGGCGAGCACGACGGCGTCGTACCGGTCGCGCAGCTGGCTGCCCGTGAGGGTCTCGCCGACCTTCACGCCGGTGCGGAACACCGTGCCCTCGCGCTGCATCTGGGTGATGCGGCGGTCGACCTGGACCTTCTCCATCTTGAACTCGGGGATGCCGTAGCGCAGGAGTCCGCCGGGCTTGTCGTCGCGCTCGTACACCGCGACGGTGTGGCCAGCGCGGGTCAGCTGCTGCGCGACCGCGAGGCCCGCCGGACCCGAGCCGATCACGGCGACCGTGCGTCCCGTGAGGAACTCCGGAGCCTGCGGCTTGACGTTGTTCTGCTCCCACGCCTTGTCGATGATCGAGACCTCGACGTTCTTGATCGTGACGGGGTCGCGGTTGATGCCGACGACACAGGCCGTCTCGCACGGCGCCGGGCACAACCGGCCCGTGAACTCCGGGAAGTTGTTGGTGCGGTGCAGACGGTCGATCGCGTCGTCCCAGTCGTCGCGCCAGACCAGGTCGTTCCACTCCGGGATCAGGTTGCCCAGCGGGCACCCCTGGTGGCAGAACGGGATGCCGCAGTCCATGCAGCGTCCCGCCTGCTCGGAGATGATCGGCAGCAGGGCCTTGCCCGGTCCTCCCGGGTAGACCTCGTTCCAGTCGTTGACACGCTCCTCGACCGGGCGCCGGGGGGCGACCTCTCGGGGCGTCGTGATGAACCCGCGGGGATCAGCCATTCGCGGCCACCTCCATCATCCGTGCAGTCGTCTCGTCGTCGGACAGCCCTTCGGCCTGGGCGGCGGCCTGCGCCTCGAGCACCTTCCGGAAGTTGACCGGCATGATCTCGACGAAGCGGTCGAGCGAGGCCGACCAGTCGGCCAGCAGCCGCTCGGCGAGCTCCGAACCGGTCTCCTCGGCGTGCTTGCGCACGAGCTCGTTCAGCTCCTCGGCGCTCTCGGCCGGGACGGCCCGCGTCTGGACCATCTCGCGGTTCACGATGGACTCGTCGAGGTCGAGGACCCAGGCGATGCCGCCGCTCATGCCGGCGGCGATGTTGCGGCCGGTCGGGCCGAGGATCGCAACCCGACCTCCCGTCATGTACTCGAGCGCGTGGTCGCCCACGCCCTCGACGACCGCCCGAGCGCCGGAGTTGCGCACGCAGAAGCGCTCGCCGACCCGGCCACGCAGGAACAGCTCGCCGCCCGTGGCGCCAAAGCCGATGACGTTGCCCGCCACGATGTGGTCCTCGGCGACGAGCTTCGCCTCGCGCGGGGGCCGCACGACGAGCCGGCCGCCCGAGAGGCCCTTGCCGACGTAGTCGTTCCCGTCGCCCTCGAGGCGCAGCGTGATGCCGCGGGGCACGAACGCGCCGAACGACTGACCGGCGGCACCCGTGAAGGTGATGTCGATCGTGTCGTCGGGCAGACCCGCACCGCGATACCGCTTCGTGACCTCGTGGCCGAGCATCGTGCCGGTCGTGCGGTTGACGTTGCGGATCGGGAGCTGCGCCCGGACCGGCTCGCCCCGCTCCAGCGCGTCGGTGCTGAGCGCGATGAGCTCCTGGTCGAGCGCCTTGTCGAGGCCGTGGTCCTGCGTCGTGACGCAGTGGCGCGGGGCCCCTTCCGGCAGCTCCGGGACGTGGAAGATCGGCGACAGGTCCAGGCCCTGCGCCTTCCAGTGGTCGACGGCCCGACGCGTGTCGAGGACCTCGGCGTGGCCGACGGCCTCCTCGATCGTGCGGAACCCGAGCTCGGCGAGGATCTCGCGGACCTCCTGGGCGATGAACTCGAAGAAGTTCACGACGTACTCGGCCTTGCCGGAGTACTTCTCGCGCAGCGCGACGTTCTGCGTCGCGACACCCACGGGGCAGGTGTCGAGGTGGCAGACGCGCATCATGATGCAGCCGCTCACGACGAGCGGTGCCGTCGCGAAGCCGAACTCCTCGGCCCCGAGCAGCGCCGCGATCACGACGTCGCGGCCGGTCTTGAGCTGGCCGTCGACCTGCACGACGATGCGGTCGCGCAGCAGGTTGAGCAGCAGCGTCTGCTGGGTCTCGGCCAGGCCGAGCTCCCACGGGCCACCCGCGTGCTTGAGCGAGGTCAGCGGCGAGGCACCCGTGCCGCCGTCGTGACCGGAGATCAGGACGACGTCGGCCTTGGCCTTCGAGACGCCCGCCGCGACCGTGCCCACGCCGACCTCGGACACGAGCTTGACGTGCACGCGCGCGACCGGGTTGGCGTTCTTCAGGTCGTGGATGAGCTGCTTGAGGTCCTCGATCGAGTAGATGTCGTGGTGCGGCGGCGGGCTGATGAGGCCCACGCCCGGCGTGGAGTGCCGGGTCTTGGCGACCCACGGGTACACCTTCGGCCCGGGGAGCTGGCCGCCCTCACCGGGCTTGGCGCCCTGCGCCATCTTGATCTGGATGTCGTCGGCGTTGGTCAGGTACTCCGACGTGACGCCGAAGCGGCCCGACGCGACCTGCTTGATCGACGAGCGGCGCTCGGGGTCGTACAGGCGCTCCGGGTCCTCGCCACCCTCGCCGGTGTTGGACTTGCCGCCGAGGCGGTTCATCGCGATCGCGAGGGTCTCGTGCGCCTCCTGGCTGATCGAGCCGTAGCTCATCGCACCGGTCGAGAAGCGCTTGACGATCTCGCTGACCGGCTCGACCTCGTCGATCGGGATCGACGGGCGCTCGCCGTCCTTGAACGCGAACAGGCCGCGCAGCGTCATGAGCCGCTCGGACTGGTCGTCGACGCGGGCCGTGTACTGCTTGAAGATGTCGTAGCGGCCCGTGCGGGTCGAGTGCTGCAGGCGGAAGACGGTCTCGGGGTCGAACAGGTGCTCGGGGCCCTCACGACGCCACTGGTACTCGCCACCGACCTCGAGCTGGCGCGGGCCGACGATGCCCGACGTCGGGTAGGCGACCGCGTGGCGCGCCGCGACCTCGGCCGCGATGACGTCGAGGCCGACGCCACCGAGCTTGCTCGACGTGCCCGTGAAGTAGGCGTCGATGACGTCCTGCGAAAGACCGATGCACTCGAAGATCTGGGCACCCGTGTACGACGAGACCGTCGAGACGCCCATCTTGCTCATGACCTTGAGCACGCCCTTGCCGAGGCCGTACACGATGTTGCGCGCGGCCTTGGCCGGCTCGACGCCCTGCACGAAGACGCCTTCGCGCGCCAGGTCCTCACCGGTCTCGAGCGCCAGGTACGGGTTGACCGCCGTGGCGCCGAAGCCGATCAGGAGCGCGACGTGGTGCACCTCGCGCACGTCACCGGTCTCGACGATCAGGCCGGCCTGGGTGCGCAGCTTCTCGCGCACCATGTGGTGGTGCACCGCGCCCGTCAGCAACAGCGACGGGATCGGCGCGAGGTCGGCGTTGGAGTGACGGTCCGACAGCACGATGATGCGGGCGCCGTCGGCGACCGCGCGCGACACGTCGGCGCAGATCTCGTCGAGCTTCTCCTTCAGGGCGCGTCCGCCGCCGGCGACGTCGTAGAGACCGCGCACGACGTGCACGCTGAACCCCGGCATGTCGCCGTCCTTGTTCATGTGCCGGATCTTGGCGAGCTCGTCGTTGTCGATGACCGGGAACGGCAGCTGCAGCATGCGGCAGCTGGCCGGGCTCGGGTCGAGCAGGTTCTTCTCCGGACCCATCGTGCCCGCGAGCGAGGTGACGATCTCCTCGCGGATCGAGTCGAGCGGCGGGTTGGTGACCTGGGCGAACAGCTGGGAGAAGTAGTCGAACAGCTGGCGCGGACGATCCGAGATCGCCGCGATGGGCGTGTCGGTGCCCATCGAGCCGATGGCCTCGGCCCCCGTTCGCGCGATGGGCGCGACGAGCTTGCGCACCTCCTCCTCGGTGTACCCGAAGACCTGCTGGCGGCGCGTGACCGAGGCGTGCGTGTGCACGATGTGCTCGAGGTCGGGGAGGTCCTCGAAGCGGACCAGGCCCGAGTAGAGCCACTCGTCGTAGGGGTGCTCCGAGGCGAGCTGGCCCTTGATCTCCTCGTCCTCGATGATGCGGTGCTCTTCGAGGTCGAGCAGGAACATCCGGCCCGGCTCGAGACGTCCCTTGCGGACGATCGAGGCCTGGTCGAGGTCGAGCACACCGGCCTCGGAGGCCAGCACGACGAGTCCGTCGTCGGTGACCCAGAAGCGGCCGGGACGCAGGCCGTTGCGGTCGAGGACCGCACCGATCTGGGTGCCATCGGTGAAGGTCACGCAGGCGGGTCCGTCCCACGCCTCCATGATCGAGGAGTGGAACTCGTAGAACGCCCGACGAGCGGGGTCCATGACCGTGTCGTTCTCCCACGACTCCGGGATCATCATCATGACCGCGTGCGGCAGGGTGCGGCCGCCGAGGTGCAGCAGCTCGAGCACCTCGTCGAGCGAGGCCGTGTCGCTGCCGTGCGGGTCGCAGATCGGGAAGAGTCGCGAGATGTCGCCCGGGATGAGGTCGCTGTCGAGGAGGGCCTCGCGGGCCCGCATCCAGTTGCGGTTGCCGCGGGCGGTGTTGATCTCGCCGTTGTGCGCGACGAAGCGGAACGGGTGCGCCAGCGGCCAGCTCGGGAACGTGTTGGTGGAGAACCGGCTGTGCACGATGGCCAGCGCCGACTCCATGCGCTCGTCGAGCAGGTCGGGGTAGAACGCGTCGAGCTGCTCGGTCGTGAGCATGCCCTTGT
>JAHEXN010000076.1:6368-11899 GCA_023252095.1 Actinomycetes bacterium
GCTCGACGCCCTCCAGCGAGCCGTCGGGCGACGTCACGAAGAGGGTCGAGAAGCTCGGCATCGCGCCAAGGGCCATGTTGCCGAGGATCGACGGGTCGACGGGAACGTCGCGCCAGCCCAGGAACGTGAGGCCCTCGTCGGCTGTCAGCGCCTCGATCGCGGCCTTCGCCTCGGCGGCACGCTCGGCGTCGGCCGGGAGGTACGCGATGCCCGCCGCGTAGTGGCCCAGCGGGGGCAGGTCGAAGTCGGCCACGCCCCGCAGGAACCGATCCGGGACCTGCAGCAGGATGCCCGCGCCGTCGCCGGTGTCGGGCTCGCCGCCGACCGCGCCTCGGTGGTCGAGGTTCCGCAGCGCCGTGAGGCCCTTGGCGACGATGTCGTTGCTGGCCACGCCGGTGAGCGTGGCCACGAAGGCGACACCACAGGCATCGTGCTCGTTGGCCGGGTCGTAGAGGCCCTGGGCGGTGGGAAGGCTGGAGAACAAGGCGCTCACATGAGTCCCCTTCAGCGTCGTCGACAGGTCGTGCATTCCGTGGACGACGTTGGCCGCGGCAGCACTCCATCATGACATGTGCCCGACACATGGACGAATCAGGCTCGCCTCAGTGACGCACCGCCAATTCTCGTTGTGCCTCGGAGTGCCCCCCGTTCCCTCTAGTCTGTGGCGAGTCTGTGGCGTCGGATCGAGGAGAGGGCCATGGGAGAGATCAGCTTTCCGCCCGTCCCGGCGCAGCCCGAGGACGACGGTGCGGTCTCCCGTCGGCGGGCCGGCTGGGCCCTGGGCCTCGCCTTCGTCCCGTTCATCGGCGGCGCCGTGGGTTCGGTCACGCTGGCCGCGCTCGTCCTGACCGGCCCCCGTGACGCCGTGCCCCGTGGCCGGGGTCGTGCGTGGGCCGCATTGGGGGTCAACGCAGCGGTTCTCGTCCTGGTGGGCGCGCTACTGATCACCGACGACCCGGAGCTCGTGACCGTCCAGTCCATGCCGCAGCCGAGGCCCGCGAGCACCGAGGTCCCAGCCGGGCCCGTCACGCAGGGCGAGGTCTTCGTCGAGGACCTCGCCGTCGGCGACTGCGTCGACGAGGACTTCGACGCGATCGACGCGGTCCTGACCCTGACCGTCACCCGGTGTGACGGCTCGCACCGCGGGCAGGTCTTCCTCGTCCAGGACCTGCCCGATGGTGAGTTCCCCGGCGATGCCGCCGTGGAGGACCAGTCCTACGCCATGTGCGACCCGGGATTCGAGGCCTGGATCGGACGTCCGTACGCGAGCTCGTCCCTGAGCTACGTCTACTACTTCCCGGACGCGGAGCGGTGGGCGACCGACCGGACGGTCCAGTGCATCGTCACGACGCCTTCCCCCGTGACCGGCACGTTGCAAGGCAGCGGCCGATGACGTCCCTCGGACCCGGCGCCCCCGACCCGTGGTCCACGACCGACCCCGCCGAGTCCCGACGGCAGGCCTCGTGGGCGCTCGCCCTGGCCGTGCTCCCCCTCGTCGCGACTCAGGTCGCCGCCTTCGTCCTGGCCGCATTGGTCGTCACCGAGCGGGACCGGCAACCGCGCCGCAAGCCGGTGGCGTGGACCGCGCTGGCCGTCGCCACCGCGTGGGTCGTCGCCGGCGGAGCGGCCCTCGTGGTCTTGCTCGCGTCGTTGTCGTCGGATGACGACCGCGCGGTCATCGAGCCCTCTGCGACGTGGAACGAGGACGGCTCTCTCGACCGCCCGGGCCGGGCCGGGGCCGACGACCTTCGGGTCGGGGACTGCTTCGACTTCGACGGCCCGACGGGCAGTCGAAAGGTCGTGGTCCTGCCCTGCAGCAGCCCGCACACGGCAGAGGTCCACCACGTGCTGACCCTGCCGGACGGCGACTACCCCGGCCAGGAGGACGTCGTGCGACGGGCCCGCGCCGGGTGCCATCTCGCCTTCGAGCCGTGGGTTGGGATCCCCTACGCGGACTCCGACCTCACGTACGACTTCCACCTTCCGTCCGAGGCCAGCTGGCCGCAGGGGCACGACGTCCAGTGCTACCTCACGACGTACGGCCCCGAGACCGGTTCGACCCAGGGCAGCGCCCGATGACCCCCGCCCCGCGAGACACGAGGACCCGATGACTCAGCCCCCGCCCGACCCGTTCGGCCAGCCGGTCCAGCCTGGACCGACCCTTCCCGCGGGACCGCCCCAGCCCTACCCGCCGCACCCGGGAGCGATGCCCTACCCCGGGCACACCGGGCCGCCCGGCTACCCACCGGGGCTGCCGCCGCACGGTGGCACGCCGGAGACCTCGCGAACCAAGGCCGTCTGGGCGCTGGTCCTGGCGATCCTGCCCCTGTGTCTGACATGGATCGCGGCAGCCGTGCTGGCGATCATGGTGCTGGCCGGCCCCCGCGACGGGCAGAAACGCGGCCGAGGCATGGCCTGGGCAGCTCTCGTCGTCGTGGGGTTGTGGGTCATCGGCAGCATCGTCGCCGCGGTGGCCATCATCGCGTCCATCCCGGCCGACCGAGACGACGACGGCACCGTCACCTCCGGCGGGGAGGTCTTCGCCGAGGACCTCCGGGTGGGCGACTGCATCGACGAGGGCGTCGACGAGCTCTTCGGGGAGGACGAGACGGTGTTCACGCTCACGGTTCGACCGTGCGACGAGTCCCACAACGCCGAGGTCTACCACGAGGTCCAGCTCGATACCGGGAGCTTCCCCGGCGACAGCTCGGTCATGGACTCCGCCGAGGACGCGTGCTTCGGCCAGTTCGAGCCGTGGGTCGGGCAGAGCTACGACCTGTCGGAGCTCGACTACACGTACTTCTACCCGACCGAGGAGACCTGGGCGGCCGGCGACCGTCTGATCTCCTGCATCGTGGTGTCGCTCGACGAGGTCACGGGCACGCTCGAGGGCAGCGGTCGATGAGCGATCAGCCGCCGTCCTACCCGGCGGTCCCTCCGGGATACCCGGCGCCATGGGGTCCGCCCGGTCTCCCGGGCTACCCCGGAGGTTCGCCGTGGGCGCCTCCGCCGAAGCCGGCGTCCCCGACGCTGGGCGTCGTGGCGCTCGTGCTCGCGATCCTGCCGCTGTGCCTGACCTGGATCGCGGCCGTCGTGCTGGCGATCGTCGTGCTCGCCGGCCCCCGTGACGGGCAGAAGCGCGGCCGGGGCCTGGCGTGGGCAGCGCTCGCGATCGTCGTGGCGTGGATCGTCGCGATCATCGTCGCGATCGTCGTGGTCGCCGCGACGATCCCGGCCGACCGCGACGAGAGCGGAGCCGTCGTGTCGGGTGGGGAGATCTTCCCCGAGAGCGTCCGGATCGGCGACTGCATCGACGAGGACCTCTCGGGGCCCTACGAGGCCGACGTCAGCGTGAGCGTCGTGCCGTGCGACGAGCCGCATCCTGGCGAGGTGTTCCACCTCGTCTCGCTTGACACCGGACCGTATCCGGGTCGTGCCGAGATCGCCCGGATCGCTGAGGTCGAGTGCCCTGCCGCGTTCGAGTCCTTCGTCGGCATCCCTCTGGAGGCGTCCTCCCTCTCGGTCACGTACCTGTACCCCAGCCGGAGCAACTGGGGCTACGACGAGAAGATCCGGTGCGTCGTGGTGCCCCCCGACGAGGTCACCGGGACCCTCGAGGGCAGCGGCCTCTGATGATGACGAGGACCAAGCAGCGCCGCCTGTTCGTGATCGGGGCGCTCGTGATTGGGCTCATCGCGACGGCCGTCGCCGTCGGGCTCATCGTCACCGTCGGCCAGCGGGCGGACGAGACCCGTCCCTCGCCGACCGGCACGACGGAACGCCGCGTCTCGATCGGCAGCCTCGAGATCGGCACCTGCATCGACGAGGACTTCCAGGACGCCGAGGTGAGCGAGTTCGCCCTCGCCGTCGTGGACTGCTCAGAGCCGCACCTGGCTCAGGTCTTCCACATTGCCCAGCTCGAGGCCGCGTTCCCGGGTGACGACGAGGTCGACCGCCTCGCGACCGCAGCGTGTGAGTCCGCCTTCGAGACGTGGATCGGAAGTCCGCCGCAGCGGTCGACGCTCCAGTTCTTCTTCTATGCACCGACCAAGGAGTCCTGGCCCCAGGGCCACGAGGTCTGGTGCATCGCCGTCGCGCCGCAGGACTTCAGCGGGACGTTCGAGGACAGCGGACTCTGACGCGTCAGACCCGGTAGTCGGCGAGCTCGTGCGCGAGCTGCTCCCCCACCCGGGCCACGACGTGCGTGCCGTCGGCCTCGTGCGTGATGGTCTCGATGTCACCGGAGGTGTGGATCTGGTTGAGCAGGTCACCGCGCTCGTACGGCAGGACCAGCGTGACCTGCACCGCCGGGCGGGGCAGGTCGGCCTCGATCGCACCGAGCAGCTCGTCGATGCCCTCGCCGGTGCGGGCGCTGACCACGACGGCGTGGGGCTCGCGGGTCAACAGGCGGGCCAACGCCACCTGGTCGGCCTGGTCGGCCTTGTTGACCACGACGATCTCGGGCACGTGGATCGCCTCGATGTCGGCGAACACCTCGCGCACCGCCGCGAGCTGACCCTCGGGGTCGGGGTGCGAGCCGTCGACGACGTGGAGCACCAGGTCGGCGTCGCCGACCTCCTCGAGCGTCGACCGAAACGCCTCGACGAGCTGGTGCGGGAGGTGCCGGACGAATCCGACCGTGTCCGACAGCGTGTAGACCCGACCGTCGGAGGTCTCGGTGCGGCGCGTCGTGGGGTCGAGCGTCGCGAACAGGGCGTCCTCGACCAGCACGCCCGCTCCCGTGAGGCGGTTGAGCAGGCTGGACTTGCCGGCGTTGGTGTAGCCCGCGATCGTGACAGACGGCACCTCGTGGCGGCGACGGTTGGCCTTCTTGGTGTCGCGTGTCGTGCTGAGGTGCGCGAGCTCGCGGCGCAGCTTGGCCATCTTGGCCTGGATGCGCCGACGATCGGTCTCGAGCTTGGTCTCACCGGGGCCACGGCCACCGATGCCCTCGCCGCCCGCGGCGCGTCCACCGGCCTGGCGCGACAGGTTGCCGCCCCAGCCACGGAGCCGCTGGGTCTGGTACTGCAGCTGGGCGAGCTCGACCTGGGCCTTGCCCTCGGCGCTCTTGGCGTGCTGGGCGAAGATGTCGAGGATCAGGGCCACGCGGTCGACGACCTTGACCTTGACCCGGTCCTCGAGGTTGCGCAGCTGACTCGGCGCCAGCTCGCCGTCGCAGATCACGGTGTCGGCGCCGGTGGCCTCGACGATCTCGTGCAGCTCGGCGACCTTGCCGCTGCCGATGTAGGTGGCCGGGTCGGGCCGCGAGCGACGCTGGATGATCGCGTCGAGCACCTCGGACCCGGCAGTCTCGGCCAGGAGCTTGAGCTCGGCCAACGAGTTCTCGGCGTCCTCGGCGCTTCCCTCGGTCCACACGCCCACGAGCACGACCCGCTCCAGGCGCAGCTGCCGGTACTCGACCTCGCTGATGTCCTCGAGCTCGGTGCGCAGTCCGGCGACGCGGCGCAGCGACTGGCGCTCGGAGAGCTCCTGGCCGATCTCCTCCTCGACCGGGTGCTCGGTCTCGGTGC
>JAHEXN010000077.1 GCA_023252095.1 Actinomycetes bacterium
TCGCCGATCACGACGCACCGGTCGTCGTGCCAGCGCCATGGCTGGTCGCGGTCGAGCATCTCGTGCTGCAGGACCGATCCCGCCGGTGTCGCGGCGAAGAGCTCGGGAAGCGGGTCGGGCCAGAGGTCGGAGTCCGGGCGCCACACGTCAGCAGCGCCGGCGCGGGTCGCGAACCAGTAGGTGCGGCCGCCGGTCATCGGCATGACCCCCGCCTCGGCGCGATCACCCCAGACGACGCCCGCGAACGACGGATCGACCGCGATCGGCGCGACGCCCCGCCACGCGACGTAGCCCGCCGGGCGCTCCCGCAGACCCGGGTCCAGGTGCCGGGCGACGACGGATCGGAAGCCGTCGGCCCCCACCACCAGGTCGGCGTCGACCGCCGAGGGACCAGCGACCCCGGCGTCCAGGGTGACGGGTCCCGCGTGCTCGGCCAGCAGCGCCTGCAGGTCGCCGCGGTCGACGACCCGCGCTGGCTCACCCAGCGCACGCACGGTCGCGACGGGGTCGAGGTGACGCACCAGCGAGCCGTCTGCTCGACGGATCATGGCCGAGGCGGCGGGTTCCCCCAGGTCGCGCACCGCGTCACCGAGGTCGAGGGCGTCGATGGCTGCCAGCGCGTTGGGCCAGATCGTCAGGCCCGCACCGCCTCCGAGCGAGGGACGCTCGTCGCGGATCTCGACGTCGAGGCCCGCGCGACGCATCGCCACGGCGAACGTGAGTCCGGCGAGCCCGGCCCCGACCACGACGACCCGTTCCACGTCCCCACGCTAACCCGCGCGCGAGGCGCTCAGGAGCATCCCGGGCGTCCATCGGGTTGACTGGGACCGTGGCCACGCGACTCCTCCTCATCGCCGACACCCACCTGCCGAAGCGGGCCAAGGGGCTGCCCGAGGCGGTCTGGTCCGAGGTCGAGACCGCCGACGTCGTCGTGCACGCCGGCGACTGGGTCGAGGTCGCCCTGCTCGACGAGCTCGAGCAGCGGGCGCAGCGCGTCGTCGCGGTGTTCGGCAACAACGACCACGGCGAGCTCCGCGATCGCCTGCCCGAGGTCGCTCGGGTCGAGATCGAGGGACTGCGGATCGGCGTGGTGCACGAGACCGGCGCCTCCGCGGGCCGGGAGAAGCGCTGCGCGCGCGACTACCCCGACCTCGACGTCCTGGTGTTCGGGCACAGCCACATCCCGTGGGACACCGTGGCGGCGAGGGACCACGGCACCGGGCTCCGCCTGCTCAACCCCGGCTCCCCCACTGACCGCCGTCGCCAGCCGCACTGCACCTACATGACGGCCGTCGCTGACGACGGCCGTCTGACCGAGGTCGTGCTGCACCGCCTCCCACCCCGAACCTGAGCGAGTCCGCCCCTTGAGGTGCGATGGCTTTCGCACTTCAAGGGGCAGGCCCGCGACTCAGCCGAACAGCTGCGTGTTGCCCGTGACCGGAGCCTGGGCGTAGCAGAGGATCGGCCGGACGTCGTTGGGGTCGAGCTTGTTCAGCACGATCTGCGCGACGTTCTTGCTGTACGGCAGGCTGACGTGCTCGGACTGGTCGATCAGGCAGACGTCCTGGATCGTGATGTTCTCGACGACGGCGCCTGGGCCGGCGGTAACGAACGCCCGCTGGTAGGGCGTGACGACCTCGTCGTTGCGGGTCGCGATCGTCACGTACCGCTCGCCCGCCACGGTCTCGCCGTTGTCGTTGAGGTTGCGGTAGAACGGTGCCTGCGGATTCGGGCTCTGGTCGGCCTGCTGAGCAGCCGCCGGCATCTGGGCGAGCTGGAGCCCGGTCATCGCCGCCCCGAACAGGTGGATCATCTTGCCGAGCTCCGTGATGCCCGAGAGCGTCGTGGGACGGCTCGACGGCGCGAGGCCGATGACCTGGTTGACCTTCGGGGCACCCCCGAGCAGGTTCGTGTAGTACCGCGCCTGGGCCCCGCCCTGGGAGTGACCGATCAGGTCGACCTGGGACGCTCCGCTGGCCGCGAGCACCTGGTCGACGAACGGCCCGATCTCACCCGCGCTCTGCACGAGGTCGGCCGTGCCGTTGAGCGCCGGGATGCCGGTGTTGCCGTAGTTCAGGGCGTACACGCAGTAGCCCTGGTCCTTGAGGATCGGCGCCAGTCCGTTCCAGTTGTTGTAGGCGTTCTCCCACGTGCCGTGGATCAGCACGACGGGATAGGGGTGCTGGGCCGACGGCCGGCACGACCAGTCGTTGGCGCCTGCCGGGCTCTTGCCCGGGTTCAGCAACGCCGAGGCGAACGCGGCTGGGAACGAGTTGGGCTGGCCGATCTGACCGAACTTGATGGTCCTCGGGAACGGGTTCGCCGCCTGTGCGGTGGTCGAGCCCATGAGGGCAAGCGTCAGCGCGACGGCCACGAGGCCGAGGAGCCGACGTCCGCGGGTGAAATGATGCATGGTGATTCCTTCCGGTGCCGCAGAGGGTGGTCGGGCACCGGCGTTCCGAGCCCGCGGGGGTCAGAGGGGCTTGAGCTCGGTGATGGCCCAGGAGTCGCCGGACTTCTCGACCGTGACCGACAGCTGGGCCGCGGAGACGCTGCCCTGGTTGTCGGTGGCCCGCTGGCTGGTCTGGTCCAGGAACACGAGCACGACGGCGGAGTCCTCGGTCGCTTCCTTGACCGCGACCGACTGCACCGCGGCCGTCAGCGTGAGCTGCTGGCCGGGAGCCTTGGCCTGCAGGTCGACGAAGAGGGTGTCGTACTCCTTGCGGGCGTCACCGGCCAGGACCTGGTCGGCGGCGGCCGTCGTGGCGTCGGGGTCCGCGAAGTCGTACGTGAGGACCTGGTTCAGGCCGGTCGTCACGAACGACTGCACCTCGGCGGTCAGGCTCGCGTCGACGACCGCGAGGTTCTCGGCGGCGGCAGTGGAACGGAGCTCGTGCGCCTGCCACAGGCCGTAGGCGCCCACGAGCGCCAGGATGCCCGCGAGCAGGAACGGCGTGAGACGGGCGGCCAGGAGGGAGCGGACGCGGGTCATGAGAGGCTCACCGCCACTTGCTGGAGGTTCTCGATCTTCCACTCGCCCTGCACCAGCTTCATCTGGGCGGAGAAGCGGTTGCGCTTGAGCGTCGGCTCGCTGTCCGGAGCCGCGTCGTCGATCACGGAGATCTCGACCGCGGCGACCACGGTGGCCTCGTCGCCGTCGATGCTCAGCACGGCGGCGTCGACGACCTCGGCGGTCGCGATCTTCTGCTCGCCGGCGAGCTGCTGGCGCTGGGCCTCGTCGATCGCCGCGATACCGTCCTGCATCTGCCCGGTCGTGACGTCCTCCCAGGCTTCGAGGTCGGTGCCGACATCGCGGTGGTCAAGGGTGTTGAGGGTCTCGATGCCCTCGGTGGCCGCGATGAGCGCGGAGTCACGATCCTGTGCGGCGGCGAGCTGGTCGTCGTGCGCCGCCTGCCACCACCACCAGGAGCCGATGACCGCGACCACGGCGGCGAGGATCAGCGCGAGTGGGCCCAGCGGGGACCGCTTGCCGCTCGGCGTCGAGCCGGTGTCACCGGTCCCCGCCCCCGACGGGAGGGAGTGGTCGGGGGCGGGGTCGGCCTCGGAGGTGTCAGATGACGCCTCCGTCGAGGTGAGCGACGACGTCTCGTGCTCTTCCTCTGTCTTCACCGCGGCAGTGTCCTCCGCGGTCGTCTGGTCCGCGGCGATCTCGCCTGCGGTCTGGATCTGCTGTCTCATTGGTTCCCCCCCAGGAGATCGGACAGGTCGTCGACGTCGTAGAGCACGACGCCGGTCGGGTTCGGCATCGCCGATCCTCCCGTGCTGAGCTGCTGCGTGGCCAGGTACTGCGCGGCCGGGTTCTGGCCGGGCACCGCCTGGGGACCACGGACGTTGACGCCGCTCGCCGGATCGACGGCACAGCCGGCGCCCGTGTTGAAGGCATCGCCGGCGCTGGTGTCGGTGCCCGGACGCGGCGTGGTGCCGCCGTACCCCGTGGTGCAGGGCAGCGGCTTCGTGAACGACGTCGACAGGCCCAGGTTGAGCGAGCCGCTGCCGGCCACGAGCCAGCCGATGCTGACGGCGTCGGGCACGCGGATCAGGGCGTCCTCGACCCCCAGCGCGTTGACGCCGAAGACCTGAGCCGTCGACACCAGGTTGCCCAGCAGCATCCCCAGCGGCTGGCCGACCTCCGTGAAGAGCGTGTTGATCTCGACCATCGCGGCCGGCGACTGCGTGATGAGCGTGCGCAGGTCCGCGTCGCTCGTCCGCAGCGTCTGGGTGATCAGCGCGAGGTCACGGCTGAAGCTCGTGATGTCGTCGCTCGAGGCGATCTGGGTGTCGAGGACCGTGCTCGAGCTCTCGATCAACCGGGTCGTGTTGAGCAGGTTGTCCTGCGAGGTCCTGGCGAAGTCGAGCGAGGTGCGCAGCAGCACGCCGAAGTCGTCGCCGACTCCGCGGGTGGCGCTGTACGTCTCGTCGATCACGGTGCGCAGGGAGTCCTCCGGCACCGAGGCCACGAAGTCACGACCGGAGCGCAGGACGTCGTCGAACGCCGGCGGGAGGGAGTCCTCGTCGCCCGTGATGCGGTCGCCGTCGGCGAGGTTCGTGCCGCCGGTGGAGTCGCTCTTCAGGTCGAGGTACTGCTCGCCGATCGCGGAGCGGTTCGTGACCGTGGCCTCGGCGTCGCTCGGGATGTCAGGCGCGCTCGACTCGATCTCGAGCGTCGCGACCATGCCGTCGTCGGTCACGGTCATGTCGGTCACGCGGCCCACCTGCACACCGCGGTACGTGACCTCGCTGTTGACGAACAGGCCACCGGCGTCGGGCAGCTCGACCTGCAGCTGGTAGCTGCGGGCGAAGGGGTCGATGCCGACGTACTTGGCACCGAGGTAGCTCGTGCCGAGCAGCGCGATGATGACGAACGCGATGAGCTTGTTGCGGACGGACGTGGTGATCACTGCTCCTCCTCATCGGGGTCGGGGGTGGGCGATGTCGGCGCGGTCGACGGGGGCGTCGGCAGCGTCGTGGGCGGCAGACCCGGACCCGGCGTGGGCAGGGTCGGCGACGGATCCGGCAGGCCGGTCGGCGGCAGCGGAATGGTCGGGGTGGCGATGCCCGGCATCGGCGAGCTCGTGGGAGGCAGGATCATCGGCGAGACCGGTGCGCCCGGCCCGTTGCCGTAGTCGGCGTTCGGGTCGGCCGGCTGCTCCCAGAAGCACCCGATCGCGGTGCAGTCGGTGGGCAGCGTGCGGAAGTTCGTCGTGACGAAGACGTTGAGGTAGTCGCCCTTGATCGCCGGGAGCACCGAGTCCGGGAACGGGTAAGTCAGCAGGATCTCGAGCGCGTTCGGCAGGTCCTGGCCCGAGGCGGCGAGCTGGGTCAGGATCGGCTCCAGCAGCTTCAGGTCGGCGACGATGTCGGCCTGCGCAGCGTCGAGCGTCTCGACCGCCACCCCGGAGAGGCCGTCGAGCGCCTCCAGCATCGCGACGAACTGCGGCCGCTGTGCCTCGAGCTCGGCCAGACCGGGCGCGAGTCCGTCGAGCGCCGACACGATCTTGTCGGTCTCGCCGTCGAGCGTGGTCGAGAGGGCCGCCAGGCTGTCGAGCGTGGCAGCGATGTCGGTGCTGCGAGCGTCGACCGTGGTGACGAATCCTTCGAGCTGCGTGAGGAACCTGCGCACACGCTCCGGGTCATCGGAGGAGATGTCCTGCAGCTCGCGGGAGATGTTCTGGAACTCCTGGATGTCGCCACCGTTGAGCACGAGCGACAACGCGCCGAGCACCTGCTCGACCTGCGCGGCACGATCGGTGTCGTCGAGGCCGAGGCGGGAGCCGGACGAGAGCTGGGCGTCGCCGGCCTTCACGTCCTCCTCGTCGGGGCGCACCAGCGCGACGTACTTCTCGCCCAGGAGCGAGGTCTGCTCGACGCGGGCCGTGGTGCCCTCCGGAAGGTTGGTGTCGTTGTTGACGAGGAGCTCGACGACCGCCGAGCGACCGTCGTCGGCCAGCTCGATCTTGGAGACGCGCCCGACCGGGACGTTGTCGGCACGCACCGACGACTGCGGCACGAGGTCGAGCACGTCGTCGAACTCGGCGGTCAGGGTGATCGGATCGCTGCCGATGTCGGCGCCGCCCGGCAGGGGCGTGTCGTAGACGCCACGATCGGTGATGCCGCACCCGCCGATCAGCAGGAGCGCACCAGCGGCCGCGGCGGCCGCCGTGCGGGTCAGGCGCGCGCGCATCACGGTGCGCATCACTGGGTCACCTCCACGCCGGGCAGGAGCAACGGGGGCGCGGTGGGTCCGGTCGTGCCACTCATGCCGGTGGGACTCCAGATCGTGGCCTCGTTGAGGTTGCCGCGACCGTCGAGCGTGCCGTACGACGGGTTGTACGAGCCGAGGAAGTTCTGCAGGAGCAGCGGGATGAGCCGCACCGACTCGTCGAGCGACGCCTGCTGGTTCACGAGGGTCTGGGTCGGGCCGATCAGGTTCTGCACGCTGGTCTGCAGGTTGCCGCGGTTGTCGCGGATGAAGTCGTCGAGCACCGCCATCGCGTCGCCGAGGTTCGTGATGGCCGACGCGAGGTCGGTGCGGTCGGCCGCCAGGTAGTCGGTGACCTCGGCGAACTGCGAGTTCGCCGAGGAGACGGCGGCGTCGTTCTCGACCAGCATGTCCGACAGGTCGGCCAGGTGGCCGATCGTGGCGAACAGGTCGTCGTCAACGCCGGCGAGGGTCGTGGACGCCTCGCTGAAGTTGCTGATCGTGCGGTTGATGTCCAGACCCGTTCCGTCGAGGTTGGCGGCGGCGACGTCGAGCAGGTCCGACAGCGCGCCGTCGGCGTTGGCGCCGTCGGGACCGAGCTGGGTGCTGATGTCCTCCAGGCCCGCGTAGAGCTCGTCGACCTCGACCGGCACGGCCGTGTCGTCGACCTTGATCAGCGCGCCGTCGGCGAGCGCCTCGCCGTCGATGTACGGCTCGGTGAGCTGCACGAAGCGGTCCGACACCAGGGTGGGAGCGACGATGACGGCACGGGTGTCGGCGGCGACCTCCACGCCGGAGTCGAGCTTGATGCCGACCCGAACGATCGGACCGTCGGGCTCGACCGAGGTGACCTCACCGACCGACACGCCCAGCACCTGGACGTCCGAGCCCGGGTACAGGCCGACGGCCTCGGTGAACTCCGCGGTGAGCTCGACGCGGTCGCGCTCGGACCACCACGCATAGGTGGCCCAGACGGCCACGACGACGAGCGCCACCGCGAGCACCTTGACCGAGGTTCTCATCGCGCTGGTCATGCTCCTCCTCCGCTCGCGGGTGCACAGTCCCGCACGATGTCGTTGGTCAGCTGCGGCGCACCGTCGGGGCCGAACAGGCCACACAGGTAGGCGTCGATCCAGCGGCCCTGGCCGCTGGCCGAGGACAGGACCCGGTAGTACGGACCGAGCTTGGCCAGGGCCGAGTCGAGATTGGCCTGGTTGTTCGTGAGGATCTGCGCGACCTGGTCGAGCTCGGCCAGCGCGGGCTTGAGCTGCTCCTCGTTGTCGCTCACGAGGCCCTGCAGCTGGATGCCCAACGAGGACGTGCTCTCGAGCAGGGCCTGGACCGTGGCACGACGGTTCTCGAGCTCGGTCAGCAGCAGGCTGCCGTCGCTGATGAGGGCCGCGAGCTCGTCGTTGCGGTTGGCGAACGTCTCGGTGACGGTGCTGGTGGACTCCAGCAGCGCCGCGAGCTCCTCGTCGCGCGACGAGATCGTGCGCGAGAGATCGGTGAGTCCCGCGACGGTGGTCTGCACCGACTCGGGAGTGTCGCGGAACGCGTCGGCCAGGGCCGTGAAGCTGGCCTCGAGCTGGTCGGTGTCGATCTCGCCGATGTTGTCGGAGAGGTCGGAGAACGCCGCCGTGACGTCGTACGGGGTCGTGGTGCGCTCGAGCGGGATGGCCTCGTCGAGATCGCCGCGACCACCGGGATCGATCGACAGGTACTTCTGCCCCAGGAGCGTCTTGACCTTGACCGCAGCGGTGGTCTGCGAGCCGAGCTTGACGTCCTTGGCCGTGAAGGTCACGACGACCTCGCCCTTCTCGAGCTCGATGCCCGTCACGCTGCCGACCTTGACGCCGGACACGCGCACCTCGGTGCCCTTCTTCAGGCCACCTGCCTCGGCGAAGTGCGCGGTGTACTCGCGGCCCTCACCGATGATCGGCAGGCGAGCCGCGTTGAACGTCGCGAAGAAGATCAGCGTGAGGCTCACGAGGCCGATGACGGCGATCGTGACCCGGTTGCGTTCCGCGAACGCCTTCCCGTACTTGCTCATGCCGCCACCGCCTCGTCATTCGTGACCGCTGGTTGAGGTGTGAGGGCGCACAGCGCCCGAGCCTCGAAACCTCGGTCGGCTGAGGAACCCCTTTCGAGGCTCGTTCCTCGCACCTCAAGGGGCGGAATCGTGCTCATGCCGCACACCTCGCGGAGTTGGACTGGACGCCGAGGTCGCCGAAGTAGCCCTCGGGCTGGGGGATCACGCCGCCGATCTTGCAGACGTAGAAGTTGAGCCACGAGCCGTAGCTGCCGATCGTGCCGATCGCATCGAGCTTGGTGGGCAGCATCGTGAAGAACTCGTTGAGCGTGCCCTCGGCGTCCGACAGGTTGCCGGCGAGGGTCTGCAGCGCCGCGATGTCGTTCTTGAGCGGCGCGCGGCCCTCCTCCAGCAGGTCGGCGACGCTGACCGACAGGCCGCTCAGCCCGTCGAGCGTGCTGCCGATCGTCTGGCGATCGGACGCCAGGCCGGAGACGAGCTGCGACATCGTCGTGATGACGGCGTCGACCTGGTCGGTGCGGCTGTTGATCGTGGTCAGCACCGAGCTGAGGCTCGTGATGAGCTCACCGATCACGGCGTCCTTCTCGGCCAGGGTCGAGGTGAGGTTGCCGGTGCTGGCGAGCAACGTGTCGACGGAGGCGCCGTCGCCCTGGAAGACCGCGATGATGTCGGCGCTCAGGGCGTTGACGTCCTCGGGGTCGAGCGCCTGCAGCAGCGGCTGGAAGCCGTTGAACAGCAGCGTCAGGTCGAGCGCCGGGGCGGTCTCCTCGAGACCGAACGTGTACCCGGGCTTGAGCGCCTCGCCCTTGCGCTCCGGCGGCTCGAGGGAGATGTAGCGCTGGCCCACGAGGTTGCGGAACTTGAGCTGGGCCACGGTGCCCTTCTCGACCGTCGTGCCGTCGGCCACCGTGAACTCCACGACCGCGTTGGCGTCGTCGTCGAGACCGACCTTCGAGACCGTGCCGACCTTGACGCCAGCCATGCGCACGTCGTCGCCCTTGTTGAGGCTCGTGGCGTCGGTGTACACGGCCGTGTAGGTCTCGCCCGGTCCGCTGGAGTTGCGGATCGTGGCGGCCAGGGCCGCCGTGGCGAGCACCGTCAGGAGCGTGAACGCGATGCTCTTGATCAGGATGATCCTCACTGGACCGTCACCACCGTTCCGCGGAGCGTGGGGCCGAGCAGCAGGCTGGACCAGGCCGGGTACTCGTCGGGCGGGAGGTCCTGGCCCCCTGCCAGCAGCTCGGCGATGAGCTGGTTCTCGGCCGGGGAGTTGACCTCGCCCAGGCCCATCGCGTCGCTGAGCTGAGCCGCGACGAGCGGGCTCGGCGGGGGTGCGATCGCGGGGGGCGCGTCAGCCGAGGCCTGCTTGTTGGCCGAACCCGTCTGGTACGGGCAGCGCGGTCCGCCGCCGGACTCGAAGCGCGGGCTGTCGGCGCCGTACTGGTAGGCGCCGCGGCTCGGCACGACGTTGAGCGTGACGTGGATGCCGGGCTCGCCCGAACCCGCGCCGAGCACCTCGTCCATGACCGGGATGAAGTCGCTGACAGCCTTGAACAGGCACGGGAACTCCGTGGCGTACGGCGCCGCGGCACCGAGCGCGTCGCGGCTGGCCGCCGACAGCGTGATGATGTTGCCCTGGTTGGCCTCCAGCCAGGCACGGGTCGTGTTCGAGGTCGTGATGACGTTGGCGAACAGCGTGGTCAGCGTCTGCTTCTCGGCGATGATCGTGTCGGTCGTGACGGTGAGGTCGTCGAGCGCGTCGAGCAGGTCGGGTGCGGCGACGTCGTAGGTACGGGCGACCTCGCCGAGCTTGACCAGGTCGTCGGCCATCTGCGGCACGTACGGCTGCAGCTGGGTGAGGTAGGTGCCCCACTCCTCCATGGCCTCGCCGATGTCGTCGCCTCGGCCGGAGAGCATCAGGCTGAGCTCGCCGAGCGCGGCCGAGAGCTTCTCGGGCTGCAGCGCCTCGAGCACGGGCAGCATCTCGTCGAGAACCTCCTCGAGCTCGACGGCCTCGTCGGACGCGTCCTGACGGATCGTGTCGCCGGCCTCGAGCCCGCCACCGCTGGTGGCACCGTCGGCCAGGAGCTGCACGTAGCGCTCGCCGAACAGGGTCTTGGGCAGCAGCCGGGCGACCGTGTCGGACGGCAGGCCCTCGGCGATGCCGGGCTTGAGCGCGAGGGTGAGCACGGCGCCGTCGTCGGTGGACTCGATGCGCTTGACCTCGCCGACCGGGACGCCGTTGAGCTTGACGTCGGAGCCGGGCTGCATCGCGTTGCCGACGCTGCCGGTCGTGAGCTGGATCTCGGTGCGGGGCGAGAACGCCTTGTTGTACATCAGCACCGCGACGATCAGGCCCGTGACGACGATGCCAATGAACAGCACTCCGAACGCGAGGTCGAGGGGGCGGGTGCTCCGCACCACGACGGGCCCGCTCATCCGGCGATCCTGACGGTCGTGCTCGTGCCCCAGAGCGCGAGCGATAGCACGAGGTCGAGCACCGCGACGGTCACGATGCTGCGTCGCACGGCCGTGCCGACCGCGATGCCGACACCCGCCGGACCACCGTGCGCCGTGAAGCCGAGGCGGCAGTGGATCAGGATGATGATGACGGCGAACACGAGCACCTTGACGAACGACAGCAGGATGTCGATCGGGGGCAGGAACAGCGTGAAGTAGTGGTCGTAGGTGCCCGCCGACTGGCCGTGGAAGTAGACCGTGACGATGCGGGAGCCGGCGTACGACGTGAGCAGGCCGATGACGTACAGCGGAATGATCGCGATGAACCCGGCGACGACACGCGTGGTGACGAGGTACCGACGGCTCGCGACCGCCATGACGTCGAGCGCGTCGACCTCCTCGTTGATGCGCATCGCGCCAAGCTGGGCCGTGAAGCCCGAGCCGACCGTGGCCGAGAGGGCGAGTGCGGCGACGAGCGGTGCGATCTCGCGGGTGTTGAAGTACGCGGAGATGAACCCGTTGAGCGTCGCGGTGCCGATCTGGTCGAGGGCCGCGTAGCCCTGCATGCCGACGACGGTGCCGACGAACAGGGTCATGCCGAGCATCACGCCGATCGTGCCGCCGATGACCGCGAGGGCGCCGGTGCCGAAGCTGACCTCGGACAGCAGGCGCGCGATCTCCTTCGGGTGGAAGCGGATCGCCTTGGGGATCGCGACGAGCACGCCGATGTGGAAGCGCAGGCCGGCGCCGAGGCTGGCGAGGCGGTCGGCGGGGACCTTCGAGGCGCGCTTGGCGATCGAGTCCCGCTTCGGGCGCGCCGGCGGCGGGAACTGCGGCTGCGCGTGCGGCTGGGGTTGTGTCGCAGTCATGACGACACCACCTTTGAAGAACGCACGGTAGGCGGTGCCGACATGACAAGTCCCATGTTTCTCTCGCTTCGCTCGCTCATGTCAGGCTCCCTTGCCCGGGACGAGCTGGAGGTACAGCGTCGTGATCACGAAGTTGACGAAGAACAGCATCAGGAACGTCACGACGACCGACTGGTTGACCGCGTCGCCGACGCCCTTGGGGCCGGGAGCGGTGTTGAGCCCCCGGTAGCAGGCGATGACGCCAGCCACGAAGCCGAACACGACAGCCTTGA
>JAHEXN010000078.1:0-5394 GCA_023252095.1 Actinomycetes bacterium
GTGGTCAAGATCGCCGAGTACACCCTGGAGATCGGTGACGGCTACACGCTGACCTCGTCGACGTTCTTCACCTACTACTACGCACTCACGGGGCTGCACCTGATGCACGTTGCGATCGGCACCGTGCTGCTGCTCGTCTGGCGCCGGTCGACGCGTCCCGGATCGCGACGGGTCTCGACCCCGTTCGTCGAGGGCGCGGCGGGCTACTGGCACATGGTCGACCTGCTGTGGATCCTGATCTTCTCGTTCGTCTACATCGGGAGCCACGCATGAGCGAACGCCTCCTGCCGGACCGCGAGACCGAGGCGCGACGCGTCCAGGTCGTGCTCGTCCTGCTGATCGCGCTGACCGTCGGTGCCCTGTGGTTCACGACCGACACGGCCCACGACCTGCTCTCGGGGCGCGGGGCTGCCGCCGCCGCGGCCGCGGTCGCGTTCGTCAAGGCCCGGTTCGTCGCGATGGACTTCATGGAGCTGCGCGGCACGCGGATCCAGCCCCTGATGGACGGCTGGCTCGCCGTCGTCGGCGTCGTGTGCCTGGTGCTTGTCCTGCGCTAGCCGGCGGTGCCGCCACCGCCATGTCGCTGGTCGAGTGGCCCGAGGAACGAGGGCCGTATCGAGACCGGGTCAGGTGACGGCCGACGGAGGAACGGGTCGGTGACGGGCGACTCCCCATCTGGTGCTCGGGTCTCGATACGCCTGCTCGTTCCTCGCAGGCACTCGACCAACATATGGGGCCCGAGCGGCGTTCCTCAGGCGACGGAGTAGAGGTCGACCTCGCCCGACTCGTCCTTGGTCAGGTCGCCGTGCCAGACGAGCAGCTCCAGGTGGGCGGCGGCCTCGAGGACGGCGGTCCAGGAATGATCCGCGCCCAGCTGCTCGAGCGTCTTCTCGCGGCGGGTCCAGGTCATGCGGGACGCGACCTCGAGCGCGGTGCGCGCTCCCTGGGCCACGAGGTCGGCGACGACCTTCAGCCGGTCGTCGTGGTGGGCGATGAGCTCGGTCGCGCGGGCGTGGACGCTCGTCTGGACGGCGCCGTGCGCCGGCAGCATCGTGGCGTCAGGGCGGTCGAGCAGCAGCTGGAGCGAGCTCAGGTACGAGCGCAGGGCCAGCCGGTCGGGCGAGCGCTCGTAGGCGATCGAGGGCGTGATGCGCGGCAACACGTGATCGCCCGTGAAGAGCATCTGGTGGGTCGTGTCCTCGAAGACGAGATGGCCGCGCGTGTGGCCGGGTGTCGAGATGACGTGGATCGGCACGTCGGAGCCGGTGATCGTCTCGCCGCCCTCGAGGTAGGTCGTGGGGTCGCCGAAGTCGGTCGCCCGCTCGGTCTCGGAGATCGGGTGCTCCTCGAGCAGCCGGGCCCGCGTGTCGTCGCCGGCGCGCTGCAGGAGTCCGACCTGCAGCGGGAACGCGCCGTCGAGATCCTTCCACGCCTGGATGCTGTGCCGCTCGCCGTCCCCCAGGAACAGGTCGGTGCCGCGGTCGAGGTGCCACCGGTAGGCCTGGCTGTAGTGGTCCCAGTGCGAGTGGGTGATGAGGATGCGTGAGACGTCGTCGAGCGCCAGTCCCATCGCGGCCATCCCGGCCTCGAGAGCCGCCGTGGTCTCCGGCCAGACCCAGCCGGGGTCGATCAGGGTGACCCCGTCGGGTCCGCGCACGACGTAGCAGTTGACCGAGCGCAGCTCGGCCAGCGGTAGGGGGAGGGGGACGCGACCGACCGCGTCGCTGATCTCCTCGACGACGACTGCGTCGGGTGCCGACGGATCCATGGGGCGCCTCCTCGTGACCGAGCAATGAATTTAACATAGGATAGAAAAGTCGGGTTTGCCCGGCCGCCCCCCATCACCCCCGCGCCGGTCGGCGCGCCGAAGAGCAGGAGAACCCATGCCCGGAGTGCAGGACAAGGTCGTCATCGTCACGGGAGCCGGCGGCGGTCTCGGCCGCGAGTACGCGCTGACCCTGGCCGGGGAGGGCGCCAAGGTCGTCGTCAACGACCTCGGCGGTGCCCGCGACGGCTCGGGTGCTGGCTCCGCGATGGCCGACGCCGTCGTCCAGGAGATCACGGACGCCGGCGGTCAGGCGGTCGCGAGCTACGACTCCGTCGCGACGTCCGAGGGCGCAGCCGCGATCGTCGCGACCGCCGTGGACACCTTCGGCACGGTGCACGGCGTCGTCAACAACGCCGGCATTCTCCGCGACGGCAGCTTCGCCAAGATGGACGACGCCGCGTGGGACGCGGTCGTGCAGGTCCACCTCTACGGCGGCTACCACGTCACGCGCGCGGCCTGGCCGTACTTCCGGGAGCAGAACTTCGGACGCGTCGTCATGGCCACGTCGACGAGTGGTCTGTTCGGCAACTTCGGGCAGGCCAACTACGGCGCAGCGAAGCTCGGCCTCGTGGGCCTGGTCAACACCCTCGCGATCGAGGGAGCCCGGAACAACATCCTCGCCAACGCGGTCGCGCCGCTCGCCGCGACGCGCATGACCGAGGACATCGCCCCGGCCGAGTTCCTCGAGAAGCTGCCGCCGGCATTCGTGTCGCCTGTCGTGGGCTACCTGATGACCGAGGAGTCGACCGAGACCGGCTCGGTCTTCGTGGTCGGTGGCGGTCAGGTGCAGCGGGTCGCTCAGTTCCAGAACGAGGGCGTTCGGTTCGCCGAGCCGCCGTCGGTCGGGCTCGTCGCGGAGCGCTGGTCGGAGATCACCGACCTGTCGAACGTCACGCAGGGGAAGAACCCCCTCGGGTGATGAAGGCGCTGCGGCTCGCCTCGCTGACCGGGCCCTCGGCGCTGGAGCGCGTCGACGTCGCCGAACCGGTGGGTGACGACCTGGTGCACGTCCGCGTCGCCGCCGCGGGGGTGAACTACCCGGACCTGCTTCTGATGAAGGGCGAGTACCAGGGCCGGGTCGAGCCGCCGTTCGTGCCAGGGTCCGAGGTCGCCGGCACGGTGCTCGCGGCCCCGCCGGGATCTGGGTGGGTCGGCCGGCGACCGCGTCATGGCGCTCTGCGGAACCGGCGGCTACGCCGAGCAGGTCGCTGTGCACCCGGGACTCGTGCTGCCGGCACCCTCGGGTCTCGACCACGCCGAGGCGGTGGCACTGCTGGCCAACCACCAGACCGCGTACTTCGCCCTCACGACGCGAGCCCAGGTCGCACCGGGAGAGACGGTCGTCGTCCTCGGCGCGGCAGGAGGTGTCGGGACGGCCGCGATCCAGGTCGCCAGCGCCCTCGGTGCGCGGGTCGTCGGCGTGGTCCACCGCGAGGGCGCGGACGACTTCGTGCGCGAGGTCGGAGCCGACGAGGTGGTCCCGCTCCGCGAGGGGTGGGCGGCCCGGGTGCGCGAGCTCACGGGCGGCCGCGGCGCCGACGTCGTGATCGACCCCGTGGGTGGCGACGCCTTCGACGACGCGGTCCGGTGCCTGGCACCGTTCGCCCGGATCGTCGTGGTCGGGTTCGCCGGCGGCGGCATCCCGGAGGTCAAGGTCAACCGGCTGCTGCTGCGCAACGTCGGCGTCCTCGGCGCGGGCTGGGGCGAAGCCTTGCGTACCGACCAGTCGTTGCTCGCGACGGTCGCGGAGGGTGTCGCGGACCTGGTTGCGGGCGGTCTGCGGCCACCCGTGACGCAGCGGGTGCCGCTCGCCGACGGCGCGGCTGCGGTCGAGCTCCTCGCGGCCGGCGGCGTCCTCGGCAAGATCGTGATCGAGCCCTGAACTCAGGCCTTCGGGCGGTGAGCCAGCAACCTCTCAACCGTGGCGGAAGGTTGCTGACTCACCGCCTTCACGAGATGGCGGTGGGCAGGCAACGCTACGTCGGTGCGGAAGGGTTGCCTGCTCACCGCTGCCGAGTCAGCGGGCGGCGATCTCGCGGCCGATGAGCTCCTTCATGATCTCGGTCGTGCCGCCGTAGATCGTCTGGATCCGGGTGTCGGCGTAGGCCCTCGCGACGGGGTACTCGTTCATGAAGCCGTAGCCGCCGTGCAGCTGGAGGCACCGGTCGATGACCCGCTTCTGCAGCTCGCTGGTGTACCACTTGCCCTTGGCCGCCTCGGTCGCCGTGAGCTCGCCCGCGTTGAACGCCAGCACGCTCTTGTCGAGGTACGCCTCTGCCACGTCGACCTCGGTCTCCATCGTCGCGAGCTCGAAACGGGTGTTCTGGAAGTCGGCGATCGACTTCCCGAACGCGGTGCGCTGCGTCGTGTACTCGATCGTCATGTCGAGGATCGCCCGGGCGCTGGGGACCGCCATCGCCGAGATACCGAGGCGCTCCTGGGGGAGGTGGCTCATGAGGTACTGCAGGCCGCTCCCTTCCTCGCCGAGCAGGTTCTCGACCGGGACGCGGCAGTCCTCGAAGAACAGCTCGGCCGTGTCCTGGCCGGGCAGGCCCAGCTTGTCGAGCTTCCGGCCACGGTTGAAGCCGGGGGTGCCGTCCTCGACCACGACGATGCTGAAGCCGCGGGACCCTGCCCCGGCGTCGGTCTGCACCGCGAGCACGACGAAGTCGGCCATGATGCCGCTGGAGATGAACGTCTTCGACCCGTTGACGACGTAGTGGTCGCCATCCCGCTTGGCCGACGTGCGCATGCCGCGCAGGTCGCTGCCCGCCCCGGGTTCGGTCATGGCCAGCGCACCGATGAGCTCACCCGCGGCGAATCCGGGGAGCCAACGCTTCTTCTGCTCGTCGGTGGTCAGGTCGGCCAGGTACGCGTAGACGAGGTCGTCCTGCAGACCGAGGGTCAGACCGAAGGAGAGCGCGTTGATGCGGGCGACCTCCTCGCACGTGACGAGGCGATAGCGGTAGTCGAGCTCGCCCGCGCCACCGAACTCCTCGGGCACGCGGAGTCCGTAGACCCCGGCGGCGGCCGCCTTGGCGAACACCTCCTTGTCGATCCACCGGTCGGCGTCCCACTGCCCGGCGTGCGGCGCGACCTCGCGGGCGAGGAACTCCCGGACGGTCGAGCGGTACGCCTCGTGGTCGGCGTCGTAGAGGCCGCGCCTCATCCGAGGCGCTCGATGATCGTCACGTTGGCCTGCCCGCCGCCCTCGCACATCGTCTGCAGGCCGTACCGGCCGCCCGTGCGCTCAAGCTCGTGCAGCATCGTCGTCATGAGGCGGGTGCCGGTGTTGCCGATCGCGTGACCGAGCGCGATCGCGCCGCCGTTCGGGTTGACCTTGGCCGGGTCGGCGCCGATCTCCTTGAGCCACGCGAGCACGACGGGCGCGAACGCCTCGTTGATCTCGACGGTGTCGATGTCGTCGATCGACATGCCCGTGCGCTTGAGGGCGTGCTGCGTCGCGGGGATCGGGGCCGACAGGAGCATGACGGGGGAGTCGCCCCGCACCGAGATGTGGTGGATGCGCGCACGGGGCGTGAAGCCGAAGCGCTTCACGGCCGCCT
>JAHEXN010000078.1:5404-9592 GCA_023252095.1 Actinomycetes bacterium
TCGGAGGCGATGATCATGGCCGAGGCGCCGTCGGAGATCTGGCTGGACGCGGCCGCGGTGATCGTGCCACCGGGTGAGAGCGTCTTGAGCGTGCCCATCTTCTCGAGCGTCGTGTCCGGGCGCGGGCCCTCGTCGACCGAGACGCCCGCGAGCGGGCTGATCTCACGGTCGAAGTGTCCGGCCTGCTGGGCGGCGATCGCGCGCTGGTGGCTCTGGTAGCCGAACGCGTCGTTGTCCTCGCGCGTGATGCCCCACTTCTCGGCGATCAGCTCGGCACCGCGGAACTGCGAGATCTCCTCGCCCTGGTAGCGGGCCTCCCAGCCCTGGTTCCCGGTCCACGGATCGGTCCAGGTGCCGAACGGCTCGGCCGCCGAGAAGGCGCTGAGGATCGGGTAGGCGCTCATGTTCTGCACGCCGCCGGCGATCACGACGTCCTGCGTGCCGCTCATGACGCCCTGGGCCGCGAAGTGCACGGCCTGCTGGGCCGATCCGCACTGGCGGTCGATCGTCACGCCGGGCACGCTCTCGGGAAGCCCGGCGCCGAGCGCCGCGGTCCGCGCGATGTCGCCGGCCTGGGCCCCGATCTGGTCGAGGCAGCCGAGGACGACGTCGTCGATCGACTCCGGGTCGAAGTCGTTGCGCTCGACGAGGGTGCGGATGACGTGGCTCGCCATGTCGCTGGGGTGGACGCCGGCCAGGCCGCCCTTGCGGCGACCGACGGCGGTCCGGGTGGCATCGACGATGTAGGCCTCGGGCATGACAGGGGTCCTCTCAGAAGGGGCGTCACTCGACGCCTCAAGAATTTAACACAGAATCAAAAAGGTCGATGGAGTGTTCTCGCCACCAGCCGCCCGTCGGGCGGTGAGATGGGAGCGATTCCGCCTCTAGGTCGCCGCTTGGCTCGGAGGTGGTGCGAGCGCACGTCGCACGAGGGCCTGCGCCTGCTCGACCAGGCGTTCGGTCTCGTTCGGGCGGTGGAACCACTCGGTCGTGCCGTTGAGGGCACCGATCACGAACATGCGTGTCGTGCTGAGGTCGAGGTCGGTCCTGATGGCGCCGTCGGCCGCCGCCGCGGAGAGCAGGCCGCGCCAGAGGTCGTGGTACGCCTCGCTCTCGCGATGGAGGCGCTCGTGGGCCGGCCCGTGTGCGTGGGCGATGTTGCGCGACACGGCGCGGGCGAAGTCGGCCATCGCGGTCTGGATCGTCAGGTGGGCGGCGCACGCCGTGGCGATGCGCTCCTCGTGACCCGTGTCCTCCGGCAGTGCCCCGAGCGCTGACGCGACGTGCAGTCGTACGCGCTGCTGACCCGTGTGCAGGACCTCCGCGAGCAGCTCCTCGCGCGAGCGGAAGTAGTAGTAGACGGCGGGCGGTCGCACCTCGGCGAGATCGGCGATCTCGCGGAGCTTGGCCTCGGCGAATCCTCGACGGGCGAGCACGTTCGCGGCCGCCACGAGGATGCGGTCGCGGGTGTCGACCTGCGTCGGGGCGTCGGGGTCGCGGGTCGTCGTCATGGCATCGTGTACCCGCCGCTGACGCTGAACAGCTGACCCGTGACCTGGCGTGCGGCGAGGGGCGACGACAGCCACACTGCGGCGTGCGCGACGTCGTCGGCGGTGGTCATCCGGTTCAGGGGCGTGTCCTTGAGCAGGTACTCGGACTGGGCTTCGGTGAAGATCGCGTCCGTGCCCCCGGCCCAGAGGCTGTCGGCCCCTACGGCATCGGCGCCGTCGGGCACCACGAGGCCCGGGCACACGATGTTGGACCGGATGCCGTGGCGCCCGTGCTCGCGGGCGACGGTGCGGGCGAGCGCGATGCCGGCCGCCTTCGTCGCGCCGTAGACGCCTTGGCGGATCTGGCCGAAGGCGGCCTCGCTCGAGATCAACGTCATCGAGCCACCGCCGGACGCGCGCAGCGCCGGGATCGCGGCGCGGGTCATCTCGACCAGCGCCACGAGGTTGACGTCGATGAGTCGGCGCCACCGCTCGCGGTCGTCGTCCTTCGCGAGGAACTCGCCCTGGCTCCAGCCGGCGTTGTTGACCACGACGTCGAGCCCGCCCCAGGCCTCGACCGAACGGGCGACGGCGGCATCGGCTGACCCCGGGTCGACGAGGTCGCCGATGCTCGTCGCGACGTCGGCGGCCCCGAGGTCGAGGGCCTCGCGACGGACGCGCTCGGCCTGGGTCGCGTCGAGGTCGGCGATCACGAGGCGCGCGCCCTCGCGGGCGAATCCGTGCACGATCGCGCGTCCGATGTTGGAGGCGCCGCCGGTCACCACGACGCGGGCGGAGGCCAGTCCGAGGTCCATGTTCCTCCAGGGCGAGCGGTGGGTGTGACGTTGACGACAGCGTTAGTCTAATTTAGATTCAATTCGAAAACGAGTGTCGACGACAGAGGATTTCGTGAAGACCTTCCAGAACATCAGTGACTTCGCTGCCGCGGCCGGCTCCGAGCTGGGGCAGAGCGCGTGGGTCGAGGTCGACCAGGCGCGCATCGACCTCTTCGCCGACGCGACGGGGGACCATCAGTGGATCCACGTCGACCCGGAGCGCTCCGCCGAGGGGCCCTTCGGCGGGACGATCGCCCACGGCTTCCTGACGCTGTCGATGCTGCCGGTCTTCATGCACCAGGTCTACGAGGTCGAGAACGTCACGATGGCGGTGAACTACGGGCTTGACAAGGTCCGGTTCGTCGCACCGGTCCCGGCGGGGTCGCGGATCCGCGGGAGCGTCGTGCTCGACGCGACGGAGCAGCTGGACGGCGCCGTCCAGGGTGTCATGACCACGACGATCGAGATCGAGGGCAGTGCGAAGCCGGCCGCGGTCGTGACGTCGATCGTGCGGTACTTCGGATGAGCGGCCTGCTGGAGGGCCGCCGGGCCGTCGTGACCGGAGCGGCCCAGGGCATCGGCCTCGAGATCGGGCGAACCCTCCACGCGCACGGCGCGTCGGTCGTGCTCGCCGACCTCGACGAGGCCCGTGCGGTCGAGGCGGCCGCCGGCATCGGCGACCGGGCCCTCGGGCTCGGCTGCGACGTCACGAACGAGGACGACGTTCAGCGCCTCGTCGACCGCGCCGTCGCGCACCTCGGCGGGCTCGACGTCCTGGTCAACAACGCCGGCATCACCCGGGACGCCTCGCTCAAGAAGATGACGCTCGAGGACTTCGACGCCGTCGTCACGGTTCATCTGCGCGGCACGTGGCTCGGCATCCGGGCCGCCTCCGCGGTCATGCGTGAACAGAAGGCCGGCAGCATCATCAACCTCTCCTCGATGTCGGGCAAGGTCGGCAATCCCGGACAGACGAACTACAGCGCCGCCAAGGCCGGCGTCGTCGGCATGACCAAGGCCGCCGCGAAGGAGCTCGCC
This sequence comes from Actinomycetes bacterium, assembly GCA_023252095.1. Lineage (GTDB taxonomy): Bacteria > Actinomycetota > Actinomycetes > Propionibacteriales > Nocardioidaceae > Aeromicrobium. The sequence goes on from JAHEXN010000078.1 coordinate 8,769, forward strand.
CACCACGGCGTCCGGGTCAACGCGATCCAGCCCGGCCTGATCAGGACGCCCATGACCGCTGCGATGAGCCCCGAGGCGTTCGCCGCCACGGAGGCGACGATCCCGATGCGGCGTGCGGGGGAGCCGGCCGAGGTGGCCGCCGTCGTGGCGTTCCTCGCCTCGGACCTCTCCAGCTACATGACCGGCACGGTCCTCGAGGTCAGCGGGGGGCGAGGCATGTGAGCCCCGTCGACACGAGCCCCGTCGTGAGCACCGTCGCCGACCAGGTGGGGTCGATCGTCCTGAACCGGCCCGACCAGATGAACGCGATCTCGACCGAGCTCGCCGTGGCACTCGAGTCGGCGGTCCGCGAGCTCGGTGCCCGTGACGACGTTGCGGTGATCACGATCCGCGGTGCGGGCGGCAACTTCTGCGCGGGCGGTGACTTCGCGGAGGTCCAGCGGCTTCGCGCCGACGGCCCTGACGCCTTGCGGGAGCTGTTCGTGGCTTTCCGCGGCGCGTGCCGTGCGGTCGGCGAGGTCGACCAGCCCGTCGTGGCCCTCGTCGAGGGTGTCGCGATGGCCGGTGGCTTCGAGCTGGTGCAGGCGGTCGACATCGCCCTCGTCCGTACCGACGCGCGACTCAGCGACAACCACGTCAATTTCGGCCAGGTCCCGGGCGGCGGTGGGTCCCAGCGGCTCGCGCGCCTCGTGGGCCGGTCCCGGGCGCTCGGCCACGTGCTGAGCGGCGAGCGGCTCTCGGGCCTGCAGGCCGAGCAGTGGGGCCTCGCCCTTCACGCGTACCCGCCGGAGACGTTCGACGCCGAGGTCGTCGCGTTCGTGGGG
>JAHEXN010000078.1:9602-11850 GCA_023252095.1 Actinomycetes bacterium
CGCGGGTCGCCGCCGTGACGCGCTGACCGGCATCAAGTCGCTCGTCCGCCGAGGTCTCGAGGGGGACCTCGAGGACGGGCTCGACCTCGAGCTCGACGCCGTCGTGGCCCACATCTCCGGGGAGGCCGGGGAAGCCGGCGTCCAGGACTTCACGACGAAGGGATCGAAGCGATGACCAGCCTGATCACGGACGGTCCCGTCCTGCTCGACCTCGACGACGACGGCGTCGCGCACCTGCGGCTCAACAGCCCCGAGTCGTCCAACGCCGTCGACGTCGACAACCTGAAGCTGCTGCACGAGGCGGTCCTGCGCTGCCACGCCGAGCCCGACGTGCGCGTCGTCCTGCTGACGGGCGAGGGACGCAACTTCTGCACGGGCGGCGACGTCAAGTCGTTCGCGTCGAAGGGCGAGGCACTCCCCGAGCACCTGCGCTCGGCCACCGCCTGGCTGCAGATCGCGACCGGCGCGATGATCCAGCTCAGGGCACCCCTGATCGCCGCGGTCCAGGGCTACGCCGCCGGTGGCGCTGGCTTCGGCTTCGTGTGCGCGGCTGACCTGGTGATCGCCGCCGACACGGCGAAGTTCTTCTCCGGCGCGGTGCGGGTGGGCATGGCGCCCGACGGCGGCACCACCGTGACGCTGGCCCAGATCGTCGGACTGCGCAAGGCGCTCGAGCTGCTGCTCACCAACCCGACCCTCACGGCGCAGGAGGCCCGCGACCTCGGCATCGTCAACCGGGTCGTCCCTGAGACCGACCTCGCCGACGAGGCCCTGGTCCTCGCGCGGTCGATCGCGGCGATGCCGCCGCTCGCGGTCTCCGCGACCAAGCGCCTGGTCTGGGGCGGCGTAGGCGCGAGCGTCGACGAACGGTTCGCCGAGGAGGCGCGGGTCGTCTCCGAGCTCTCCGGCACGGCCGACTCCCGCGAGGGCCTGGCTGCCGTGATCGAGCGTCGCACCCCGAGGTTCACCGGTCGATGAGTGACGACTCGCCGCTCGTGCTGGTCGAGGACTGCGGCGCGGTTCGCATCGTCACGATCAACCGCGCCGAGGTCCGCAACGCGATCGACATGCCCACCAGGCTCGCCCTCGCCGAGGCGCTCGAGGCGGCCGACGGCGCGACGCACGTGCGGGCGATGGTCCTGACCGGTGCTGCGCCGACGTTCTGCTCCGGCGGCGACATCGCCTCGATGCGCCGCATGTCGCGCGACGAGGCCGTGCCGCGAGCCCAGGCTGCCCAGCGGGTCATCCGGGCGATCTGGGGCACGAGCAAGCCCGTCGTCGCGGCGGTCGAGGGAGCCGCCTACGGCGCGGGGATGTCGCTCGCGCTGGCGTGCGACCGCGTCGTCGCCTCGCGGGACGCGACCTTCGCCCCGACGTTCTCGCGGGTGGGTCTGGCCGGCGACATGGGCATCTTCGCGTCGCTGCCGGCGCGGGTCGGCCCGCACCGGGCCAAGCAGCTCCTGATGTTCCCCGACCCGGTCTCGGGTGAGGCCGCGGTCGCCCTCGGGCTGGTCGACCGGTCGACGGAGCCTGGCGCGGCCCTCGAGGCAGCCGTCGAGGACGCGGAGCGGCTGGCTGCGATGTCGGCCGGCGCTCTCGGCGTCGTCAAGCGCACCCTCTCGGGCGAGCCGCGGCACCCCGCTGCCGTCCTCGAGCTCGAGGTGCAGAACCAGGCCGACCTGTTCGGCAGCGATGACTTCGCGGAGGGGGTCGCGGCGTTCGCCGAACGTCGCGCACCGCGATTCGGCCAGAACCCTGGGAGGGACTCATGACCACGACGACCCCGCGATCGACGACCCCGCTGGCGATCCTGCCGGCCGACACGTCCTACGACCTCGTGGAGACGACGGTCGGCGGACTGCTCGCGCAGCAGGCCGACGCCCACCCCGACCGTCTGGCGCTGGTTGGCACCTCGATCGACGGCAGTGCCGTGCGGCTGACCTACCGTGAGCTGTACGAGGAGGCCCGCCGGGTCGCCACCGGCCTGTCGCGTCTCGCCTCACCTGGGGAGCACGTGGCCCTGTGGTCGCCGAACCACGTCGAGTGGCCGCTGATCGAGTACGGTGCCGCGCTCGCCGGGGTCACGCTCGTGGCCCTCAACCCCGCGTTCCGGCGGGCCGAGCTGGAGTACACCGTGCGCCACTCGCGCAGCACGGTTCTGCTGCACGCCGAGCGGGTGCGCGACGACGACCTCGGTTCGGTCGCGCGGGAGCTCGGAGCCGACCTGCCGGACCTGCGCGTCGTCAGC
>JAHEXN010000079.1:0-10619 GCA_023252095.1 Actinomycetes bacterium
TGAGGTCGGCATCATCGGCAACGGTGCGGGACTCGTCATGAGCACCCTCGACGTCGTCGCGTACGCCGGTGAGAAGCACGGCAACGTCAAGCCGGCCAACTTCCTCGACATCGGCGGCGGCGCCTCGGCGGAGGTCATGGCCAACGGCCTCGACGTCATCCTGGGCGACCCGCAGGTCAAGAGCGTGTTCGTCAACGTCTTCGGCGGCATCACCTCCTGCGACGCGGTCGCGAACGGCATCAAGGGCGCTCTCGAGCTCCTGGGTGACGACGCCACCAAGCCGCTCGTGGTGCGCCTCGACGGCAACAACGTCGACGAGGGACGCGCGATCCTGGACGAGCTGAACCACCCGCTCGTGACCCAGGTGGACACGATGGACGGAGCGGCCGACAAGGCCGCCGAGCTGGCGAACGGCTGAAGGGGCCTCTGACATGTCGATCTTCCTGACCAAGGACTCCAAGGTCATCGTCCAGGGCATCACCGGCGGTGAGGGCTCGAAGCACACCGCCCGCATGCTGGCTGCCGGTACGCAGGTCGTGGGCGGTGTCAACGCCCGCAAGGCGGGCACGACCGTGACCCACACCGACGCCGACGGCAACGCCGTCGAGCTCCCGGTCTTCGGCTCGGTCTCCGAGGCCATCGAGAAGACGGGCGCCGACGTCTCCGTCGCGTTCGTCCCGCCGGCGTTCACCAAGGACGCCGTGATCGAGGCCATCGACGCCGAGATCGGTCTGCTCGTCATCATCACCGAGGGTGTCCCCGTGCAGGACTCGGCCGAGTTCTGGGCCTACGCCCAGGGCAAGAAGACGCAGATCATCGGCCCGAACTGCCCCGGCATCATCACGCCGGGCGAGGCGCTCGCGGGCATCACGCCGGCGAACATCGCGGGCAAGGGCCCGATCGGTCTGGTGTCGAAGTCCGGCACGCTGACCTACCAGATGATGTTCGAGCTGCGCGACCTCGGCTTCTCGACCGCCATCGGCATCGGTGGTGACCCGATCATCGGCACCACGCACATCGACGCCCTTGAGGCGTTCGAGGCCGATCCGGAGACGAAGGCCATCGTCATGATCGGCGAGATCGGTGGCGACGCCGAGGAGAAGGCCGCGGCCTACATCCAGGCGAACGTCACCAAGCCGGTCGTGGGCTACGTGGCCGGCTTCACCGCTCCTGAGGGCAAGACGATGGGCCACGCCGGCGCCATCGTGTCCGACGGCGCGGGCACCGCGCAGGGCAAGAAGGAGGCCCTCGAGGCCGCCGGGGTCAAGGTCGGCAAGACGCCGTCCGAGACCGCTGCTCTGATGCGGGAGATCCTGCAGGGTCTCTGAGCTGACAGCCCGAGAACGGGCGGCGACCGGCTTCGGCCGGTCGCCGCCCGTTCAGCGTTTCGCGTGACAAGCGGAATGGACCAGGGCGTGGGAGGTTGCCGAGAGCCGTCAGCCGACCGGCAGGGACCGGGGATGATGCATGTGGGTTGTCAGAGCAGCCCGAATGCATCGTCTCCGGTCCGGCGGAGACCCCTCAGCCCGCGGGAGTGGCGTAGGCGAGACGTTCGGTGGCGCGCTGGGCGACCTGCGTGAAGATCTCGGCGGGGAGGTCGGTCGCGCCACTGGGCGTGAACAGCAGCTGCGCGACGCTGGTGCCCCGCTGCACGATCGCCGACCGGACCGTGACGGGGTCACCCGACTCGACCTGCAGGGTCAAGGTCCACGTGGCGCCGCGGAAGTCGGTGACCTCGCCGAACGTCGCCGCCTCCACGACGGAGGCGGCCAGATTGTTCTGCGGGCAGGCGTTGACCGAAGCCTGGACCTGGTCGACGAACGCGGTGGCGGCATCGACGCTCGGGAACGTGCCGACGGTCTCGACCAGGCCGAACGTCTTGGCGAGTCCCTGCGCCTCGGGCAGCAAGAAGATGCGGGTCGACGCCGTGCCGCCGGCCGCGCCGAAGTCGGCGAGGTCGCAGGCCGTGGCCGCCGGGTTCTTCGAGGCGCCATCGGCCTCGGCCCGGCCCCAGACGGAGCTGATGCCCGTGATCGCGGGCAGGTCGATGACGTCGAGGAACCCGGGGTCCTCCGGGAGCGGCGGCGGGTCGGCCGGGGTGACCGTGAGGTCGGCGTCGCACTGTCCACCGCTGTCGCGGCAGATCTGCTGGAAGGACGTGTTGACCGTCGCGGCGAAGTCCTCGATCGCGGGAGCCTCGGCGGCGTCGGTCTCGTGGACCACGGTCGACGTGACGTTGCCCGACCACCCCAGGCCCACCGTCAGCGTGCGGTCGGTCTGCCCGTGCTCGACGAGCCGCAGGAGGAGGACGTCGCCGAAGGACCCGGTGGCCCGGTACGTGCCGGTTAGCTGGAGCCGAGGCACTTCGCACGTCGCGAACCAGGCGGTCGAGCGCTGGTAGGCCGCATTGGCCGAGGCCGGGTCGCGGGCGACCTCGATCGACTGGGAGAGCCGTTGGCCGGTGGACGGCACGGCCGGCTGCACGGCCTCGGACGGCGTCGGCGTGGGTCCGGCGTCGAAGGTGCGCACGAAGACCTTGAGCGGGTCCTCGGTCGCGAACCGGTCCTGGGCGCACGTCGTGAGGGGCTCGTCACCCTCGGTGTCCTGGTCGGTCTCGTCGATCGACCAGGTGGCGTCGGGGGCGAGGTCGGAGACCTGGTCGGTCGTCAACAAGTTGTCGGTCGAGAGACGCTGGGCGTCGAGCACGAGATCCGGGCGTTCGGCCCCGAGCTGCTGGCGGTAGGACTCGGCGGGCAGGCGTGTGAGCGCGTCGCCCTCGGTCAGCACGAAGCCTCCGGCGGCGATCGCCAGGATCGTGGCGACCACGACGGCAACCGTGTTGACCCGGTGGCCCCGAGCGGCTCGGGCCCGCAGGTCGGCGGCGTCCGGCATCGGCAGCTGGTCGGTGATCTCGCCGAGACCGTTGAGGCGCCGTTCGAGCTGGTCGATCGTCTGGCCCGTGCTCCGCTCGAGCGTCGTGATGGCCGTCGTGACGAGCTCGATGGCCTCCTCGTCGCCGACTCCGATCTCCCGGGCCGCGGCATCGAGGTCCGTGGCGCCGATCGTCATCAGGACGAGGAGGCGACGGTCGTCGGGGGAGAGCTCGGCCAACGCGTCGAGGAGCTCGGTGTCGGAGTCCTCCTCGTGCCGTCGACGCAAGGGATGCGTGCCGCGCGTGACGGCCTGGGCCTTCCACGCCTCGACTCGGACGTAGCGGTGGGGCTCCTGGTCGTGGATCTTGGACCAGTCGCGCCAGGCGTGCCGGTAGGCGTCGATCGTGGCATCCCGGGCCACGGCGCGATCGCCGGTGACGGCGTACACGACGCGCAGGACGCTCTCGGAAGTGGACGCGTAGAAAGCGTCGAACTCCTCGACCCGCGGCATCGAACCCCTCCTCGCGAGTCGGCGTGGCTCCGGAAGACGCCGCAACCCTACAGGGGAGGATGGTGCCGTGCCTTCCCCCGCTCGCCTCAGCTCGCCCGACGACCTGCGCTCCGCCGTGTGGCCGGGCGCCGTGACCGCGATCTGGGCCGCGCTCGCCGGCTGGGTCGTGACCGGAGCCGCCGTCCTGCTCGCGGGACTCGGGGGTGACGCCGGGCTCGGGTCGGTCCGTGGTGCCGCCCGCGTGTGGCTCGTGGCGCAGGGGAGCGGCATCACCGTGGAGGGTGTCGACGTCACGCTGCTGCCGTGGGGCGGGGTCCTGCTCGCCGCCGCGATCGTCGTGCTCGTGGCCCGCCGCCAGGTCCGCGAGCCCGTGGCCGAGCCCGCGGCGTACGCCGCCACGGTCGCCGGTGTCTACGCGGTGCTCGCCTCGGTCGTCACGGCGGTCGCGAACGACACGGCCGTCTCGATCCCCACGATCCGTGCCGCGCTCGTCACGTTCGTGCTGTCCGGCCTCGCCGCTGCGCTCGCCTACGTGAGCGTGCACGGCGCGCCGGAGGCCTGGTGGCCCGAGAACCGGCCCGGGGTGCTCGCCGTCGTGCGGGGCGCGGCCACGTCGGTCGCCGTCGTGCTGGTCGTCGCCCTCGTCGTCGTGCTGATCCTCCTCGCGCGACACGTGCAGCAGGCCGGAAGCCTGTGGGCCCTGCTGGACCCGGGCGTCGGCGGTGGCGTGGCACTCGCCGTGGTCTGCCTGCTGGTCGTGCCGACGCTCGCGCTCTGGGCGGCGTCGGCCCTGCTGGGGCCGGGCTTCCAGGTCGGCACAGGCACCTCGGTCGACCTCACGAGCTCACACCTCGGCCAGGTCCCGGGCCTCCCGGTGCTTGCGGCGCTGCCCGCGCCGGGGGAGTTCCCGGTCTGGACCTTCCTGCTCGCGCTGGTCCCGGCGATCGGCGCGGGGTGGGCCGGCTGGCGCCTCGTCCGCCGGGGTCACGTCGAGCTGGCGACCGACTTCTGGCGCGGCGTCGGACTGGCCGCCGGCGCGGGAGCGGCAGGTGCCGTCGTGCTCGCGCTGCTCGCGTGGTCGTCCGGTGGGGCGGTGGGTCCGGGGCGCATGAGCGAGGTCGGTCCCGAGTCGCTGCTCGGGCTGCTCCGCGCCCTGCCGTTCATGGCCGTGGCCGCCGGATTCGGTGCGGTGGCGGCCCACTATCGTGGAGGCCGTGCCCCCGCTGCCTGACGCGACTCCCGTCGTGGTGCTCGTCTCCGGCAGCGGCACCAATCTCCAGGCCCTGATCGACGCGACCGACGACCCCGCCTACGGCGTCCAGATCGTGGCTGTCGGGGCCGACCGTAGCGACATCGAGGCGCTCGACCGCGCCGAGCGCGCCGGCATCGCGACCTTCGTGCTGCGGGTCGGCGACTTCCCGACCCGGGCCGCGTGGGACGAGGCGCTCGCGGAACGCGTCGCGGCCGCGTCGCCCGCCCTCGTCGTGCTGGCCGGCTTCATGAAGCTGACGGGCCCGGCGTTCCTGGCCCGCTTCGGCGGACGCACGCTCAACAGCCACCCGGCCCTGTCGCCCTCGTTCCCCGGCATGCACGGCCCGCGCGACGCTCTCGCCCATGGCGTCAAGATCACGGGGGCGACGCTCTTCGTCGTCGACGCCGGGGTCGACACCGGACCCATCGTGGCCCAGGTCGCGGTCCCGGTCCTCGACGACGACTCCGTCGACTCCCTCCACGAACGCATCAAGTCCAGCGAGCGCGGCATGCTCGTCGAGTGGGTGGGCCGCCTGGCCCGCGATGGTCACTCGATCGACGGCCGACGCGTCGTGACACCCGCACAACCGAAGGAAGCCCGATGACCCAGCGCCCGATCAAGCGCGCCCTCGTCTCCGTGTACGACAAGACCGGCCTGGAGGACCTCGCCCGCGCGCTGCACGACGCCGGCGTCTCCCTGGTCTCGACCGGGTCGACCGCGAAGACGATCGAGGCGGCCGGCGTGCCGGTGACCCCGGTCGAGGAGCTCACGGGCTTCCCGGAGTGCCTCGACGGCCGCGTCAAGACGCTCCACCCCCGTGTGCACGCCGGCATCCTGGCCGACTCGCGGCTGGAGTCGCACGTCACGCAGCTCGCCGAGCTCGGCGTCGAGCCGTTCGACCTGGTGGTCGTCAACCTCTACCCCTTCCGCGAGACGGTCGCCTCCGGCGCCACGCCGGACGAGTGCGTCGAGCAGATCGACATCGGCGGGCCGTCGATGGTGCGGGCTGCGGCGAAGAACCACCCCACCGTCGCGATCGTGACGTCGCCCGACGCCTACGGCGACGTCCGCGAGGCGCTGTCGTCCGGCGGGTTCACGTTCGAGCAGCGCCGGCACCTCGCCGCCCAGGCCTTCGCGCACACGGCCTCCTACGACGCCGCGGTCGCCTCGTGGTTCGCGTCGTCCTACGACACGGCCGAGGACGGCTGGCCGGCGTTCATCGGCGAGGCCTGGGACAAGTCGGCCGTGCTGCGCTACGGCGAGAACCCGCACCAAGAGGCGGCCCTCTACGCCCCGCCGAACGCAGGTGGGCTCGCCGGAGCTTCGCTGCTGCACGGCAAGGAGATGAGCTACAACAACTACGTCGACACCGATGCGGCGATCCGCGCGGCGTTCGACCACGAGCGTCCTGCTGTCGCGATCATCAAGCACGCCAACCCGTGTGGCATCGCGGTGGGCGAGGACATCGCCCAGGCCCATGCCCGCGCGCACGCGTGCGACCCGGTCTCGGCCTTCGGTGGCGTGATCGCCGCCAACCGTCCGGTCTCGGTGGCCATGGCGCAGCAGGTCGCTGAGGTCTTCACCGAGGTCATCGTCGCGCCCTCCTACGAGGACGGTGCCGTCGAGGTGCTGCAGGGCAAGAAGAACATCCGCATCCTGCAGGCCAGCGACCTCGGCGAGTATCCGGCGACGGAGCTGCGCCAGGTCAGCGGCGGAGTCCTGGTGCAGAAGCGTGACCGCGTCGATGCCGTCGTCGAGTCCGGGGGCGACGACCCGACCACCTGGACCCTCGCGGCGGGGGAGCCCGCCGACGCCGCCACGCTCGCCGACCTCGCGTTCGCGTGGACCGCGGTCCGGGCGGTCAAGTCCAATGCGATCCTGCTCGCCAAGGACGGTGCCTCCGTGGGCATCGGCATGGGTCAGGTCAACCGGGTCGACTCCTGCCGCCTCGCGGTCGAGCGCGCGGGTGAGGAGCGGGTGCGCGGTGCCGTGGCCGCGTCCGACGCTTTCTTCCCGTTCGCCGACGGCCCGGGCATCCTGATCGACGCCGGAGTGAAGTACATCGTGCAGCCCGGTGGCTCGGTCCGCGACGACGAGACGATCGAGGCCGCGAAGGCCGCCGGCGTCACGATGTACTTCACGGGAACCCGGCACTTCTTCCACTGACGGAGGAGGAGCAACCACGCAGAGCCGCACCACCCGTTCGTCGAGTGGTTGCGAGCTCTGCGAGCGGCCGTATCGAGACGTGGTCACCCGGCGGCACCCGCCCACCACCAGCCGGTGACACGGAGCCCGGTCGGTGCACGGGTCTCGATACGGGATCGGGCGCGACCGCCCTCACCCACTCGACCAGCGGTTCGTGGTCAGCGGTGGCTCACGCACTCCGCCGGAGCAACCGGAGCACCGACCGCTCGAGCACGCGCGGCACGGGCGCGCCCGGGGAGATGCGTCGCCGCTTGCCGAGAGCCGTGTCGCCGAGCGTGATGCCCTGCTCGAAGAGGTCGACGACCCGTGGATCGACGTACGACGAGCGGGCGACGGCGGGAGTGTTGCCGAGGTGGCCCGCGGTCTCCTTCATCGCGGCGCTGATGGCACGCTTGCGGGCCGTGGCGGACGAGGCGTCGGCGAGTGCGAGGGAGCGAGCCGCGATGACGGTGCCGCGCCACGTGCGGAAGTTCTTCGCCGTGAACCCCGGCCCCAGGACGTCGGCGACGTAGGCGTTGACGGTGGCCGAGTCGAGGTCGTGCCAACCGCCGTCGTCCCACCACGCGAACGCGCGGTCCGACCCGCCGTCACGCTCGAGCATCGCGCACACGGCTTGGGCGAGCCGCTCGTCGCGCACCGATCCATCGATGACCTGGCCCGACTTGCCCGGGTAGTGCAGCGCGATGCGGTGGCCCTCGACCGTCACGTGGTCGCGATCGAGGGTCGTGAGGCCGTGGCTGCCGTTCGCCGCGCGGTACTGCTCGTTGCCGATGCGGAACAGACCGAGGTCGAGCAGCCCGAACGCCACGGCACAGGCGCGCGTGAGGTCGGGCTCCTCACGACCGAGGTCGTGACGGGCGACCCGGCGGTTCCGCAGCAGGGAGCGGGCGAAGGACTCCATCGACGCGAACTTCTCCGCGTCGCGCTGCCGTCGCCACTCCTCGTGGTACAGGTACTGGCGGCGTCCGGCGTCGTCGGTGCCGACGGCCTGGAGGTGCCCGTGCTCGAAGGGGCAGATCCAGACCTCCGTCCAGGCCGGCGGGATCACGAGGCGCTTGCACCGCTCGACGTCGACGGGGGTGAGCGACAGGCCCTCGACGTCCAGGTAGCGGAATCCGCGCCCGTGCTTGACCCGGGACCAGCCCGGTTCGTCGGGAGAGACACGACGCAGCCGAACCATGCTCCGACCCTAGGGTCGCGCCGAGCGTGTCGCTCGTCGGCGACCAGACTCAGGCGCCGACGCTGGGACCCGCGACCGCGAGGTGACCTGCGACGAGGTGGCGGATGGCCGAGGTGAGGAGCCGCGCCTCCTCGGCGTCGTCGTACTGCGCGCACTGGCGACGCAGGGCGCTCCCGGCGATCAGGGCAACGGTCTGCGACGCGAGGTCGCGGGCCGCGAGGATCCCGAGGCGTTCGAAGGTGCGCACGGCAAGGTCCTCGAGGGCTTGCAGGGCCTCCGCGGCCGTGGTCTTGAGCTGGGGGTCGCGGGCCGCCGCCAAGTAGATCGCCAGCTCGGTGCCGGCCTTCTCGGGGCTGCGCGTCGCGAACACGCCCGCGACGAACTCGTTGGTCGAGGCCAGGTCGATGCTCGGGTCCATCTCGACGTCGGCCAGCGCCTCGAGCACCTCGATCCACCCGGCCAGGTGAGTGGCGAGGGCCTCCCGCACGAGCTCCTCGATCGAGGCGAAGTAGTACGTCGTGGTGGCCGGGGGCAGCCCCGCGCGTGCCGCCACGGCACGGTGCGTGACCGACCGTGCGCCGCCCTCCGCGAAGAGCTCGATCGCGGCCGCCAGCAGCGCCTCGCGGCGCGCGCGGCTGCGGACCTGGCTGAGTTGCGCTCGCGACACCTGGACACCTCGTGATCGTGACTCGTGCTCTCGTCCCGATCGGTGACCCGGGCGCGCTGACCGGTCGAGTCTATGCGCCGCGGGGTCCGCTGCCCGAGGAACCTGCGGATCGCGGGCACGGGGCGCCTCGTGGGAGACTCGTCACCGTGACTGCGCAGATCCTCGACGGCAAGGCGGCCGCCGCCGCGATCAAGTCCGAGCTCACGACGCGGGTCGCGGCACTCGCCGAACGTGGCGTCGTCCCGGGCCTCGGCACGATCCTCGTCGGAGACGACCCCGGCAGCCATTGGTACGTCGGTGCCAAGCACCGCGACTGCGCCGAGATCGGCATCCGCTCGATCCGCATCGACCTGCCGGCCACGGCCACGCAGGCCGAGGTCGAGGCGGCGGTCGACCAGCTCAACGCCGATCCCGAGTGCACGCTCTACATCGTCCAGCTCCCACTGCCGCGCGGGCTCGACGAGAACGCCGTGATCGGACGTATCGATCCCGCCAAGGACGCCGACGGCCTGCACCCCACGAACCTCGGGTGGCTCGTGCTGGGTGAGCCCGCCCCGTTGCCCTGCACGCCGCGCGGCATCATCGAGCTGCTCCGCCGCCACGAGGTCCCGATCGCGGGCGCGAACGTCGCGGTCGTGGGGCGTGGCATCACGGTGGGGCGTCCGATGGGACTCATGCTGACGCGTCGTAGCGAGAACGCCACCGTCACGTTGTGCCACACCGGCACGCGCGACCTCGCCGCCGAGGTGCGCCGGGCCGACATCGTGATCGCCGCCGCGGGAGTGCCGGGCATCATCACGGCTGACATGGTCAAGCCCGGCGCGGCCCTGCTCGACGTCGGCGTGAGTCGCGACGAGAACAACAAGATCGTCGGCGACCTGCACCCGGACGTGCTCGAGGTCGCGGGCTGGGTCGCGCCGAACCCCGGGGGCGTGGGGCCCATGACCCGAGCCATGCTGCTCGCCAACGTCGTCGACGCGACCGAGAAGGCGCTCGACCAGGATCCCGCGTGAGCTCCCTGGTCCCGCGGTCGCGCGGGACGCAGGCCTACATCGTGCTGCTGCTGCTCGTCATGGTGGGCCTGGGCCTGGTCGCCCTCGGCTACTGGCGCCGCGGCATCCTGGTCATCGGTGCCACGTTCCTGGTGTCGGCCACGCTGCGCGCGGTCGTGCCGGAGGAGCACAAGGGTCTGCTGGCCGTGCGGGGGCGCGGGTTCGACATCGCCTGGACCACGCTCCTGGGCGCCTCGCTCCTGGTGCTGGGCGCCGTGATCGACCCCGGACCTGACGCCTGAGTCCGGCCGCAGCCGTCAGACCAGACCGAGCTTGGTGACGGCCTCGCGCTCCTCGACCAGCTCGGCCGCCGTGGCGTCCATCCGCTGGCGGCTGAAGTCGTTGATCTCCAGGTCCTGGACGATGCTCCACGAGCCGCCCGACGTCTTGACCGGGAAGGAGTAGATGAGGCCCTCCGGGATGCCGTAGGACCCGTCGGAGGCGACGGCCATCGAGACCCAGTCGTCGGTGTGGGAGCCCAGCAGCCAGTCGTGAGCGGCGTCGATCGTGGCCGACGCGGCCGAGGCCGCCGAAGAGGCGCCGCGCGCCTCGATGATCGCCGTGCCCCGCTTCGCGACGGTGGGGATGAAGGTGTTCTCGACCCAGTCGAGGTCGTCGATCACGTCGACCGCGGGGCGGCCGTCGATCTCGGCGTGGAAGATGTCGGGGTACTGCGTCGCGGAGTGGTTGCCCCAGATCGTGACCTTGCGGATGTCGGCAACCGGCACGCCGGTGCGGCCGTGGAGCTGGCTGAGGGCTCGGTTGTGGTCGAGGCGGGTCAGGGCGCTGAAGCGCTCACGCGGGATGTCGGGGGCGTTGCTCATCGCGATGAGGGCGTTGGTGTTGGCCGGGTTGCCCGTGACACCGATGCGGACGTCG
>JAHEXN010000079.1:10629-11765 GCA_023252095.1 Actinomycetes bacterium
GAAGATCGCCCCGTTCGCCTCGAGGAGGTCGGCGCGCTCCATGCCCGCGCTCCGGGGGCGTGCACCCACGAGGAGGGCCAGGTTGACGCCCTCGAAGACCTTCCGTGGGTCGGACCCGATCTCGACCGAGTCCAGCAGCGGGAAGGCGCAGTCGTCGAGCTCCATCACGACGCCCTCGAGCGACTTCAGGGCCGGCTCGATCTCGAGCAGCTGCAGCTGGACCGGGGTGTCGGGGCCGAGCAGGTCGCCTGCCGCAATGCGGAACAGGAGGCTGTAGCCGATCTGTCCGGCGGCTCCGGTGACGGCGATCTTGACCGGGGTTTGGCTCATCGGGGCTCCTCGGGAGGTGTGACCTGGGCGACATCGCCAACGTAGCGCAGGCGGGCGACTCGGCACACCCAGCCCTGATTGGCAGCGATGCGACGCCGCGCTCGGCCGCGATGCGGCACCGATCACGCATCTCCGATGCGGCACCGATCACGCATCTCCGATGCGGGGCAGGTCGCCGTCGGGGACGCCGTCGCGGTTCATGTCCGCGTCGCGAGCCAGTCGCGCGTCGTGGCGCAGGGCGGCGGCACCGAGAAGGGCCGCGAGGAGCGAGGCGCCGAGCACGGCCGCCTTGGCCGAGGCCAGGTTCTCGACTCCTGTGTACGAGAGCTCGGCGATCAGCAGGGACACCGTGAACCCGATGCCCGTGAGGAGGCTGATGGGCAGCAGGTCACGCAGTCCGATGCCCTGCGCGAGATGGAAGCTGGTGAACCGCGTGACGAGCGCCGTGGTGCCGAGCACGCCGACGATCTTCCCGAGCACCAGGCCCGCCACGACGCCGTGCGCGATGGGGGACGTGAGCACCGCGCCGACCTCGCCGACGACCGTGACCCCGGCCGAGAAGAACGCGAAGACGGGCAGCGCGAGTCCCGACGAGACGAGCTCGACCCGGTGCGTGAGCCGCGTCGTGCGCGCCTCGGGCTCCCCGTGCACGGGTTCGGCCGGGACGCAGAAGCCCAGCAGCACGCCCGCGACCGTGGCGTGCACGCCCGACTCGTGCATCAGGTACCAGGCGGCGAGCCCCAGCGGAACGAGCACCACGACGCGCAGCTTCCGCCGGGTCACGGCCCACCGGAACACGACGAGCA